>JAQTSA010000090.1 GCA_028711575.1 Candidatus Omnitrophota bacterium
CAACATTTACCGAGCCTGAGATTTCCCGTATCGGAATGACTCAAAAAACGGCCGAGAAGAAATACAAAAAAATAAAAATTTACACTAATAAATACTCCGCGACGGACAGATCTATCACCGACAACAAGAATGAAGGGTTCATTAAAGTGATCACCGATAAAAAAGGATTAATTATCGGTGCAAGCATTATCGGCGACAAGGCCAGCGAAATAATCCAGGGATTAATCGTCGCTAAAGCTTTAAAAACAAAGTTTTCAAAACTGGCATCGATCCTTTATATCTACCCTACACTTTCCGAACTGGTAAAAAAGACTGCTGCTAAACCATTAATCGAAAAAGCAAATAATCATTTAATCAAAATATTTTTGAACCTTCTAAAAAATTAAAAAATAACTTTAGATAATGAAACGGTTAAAGAATCCCTGGATTAGATTATTCGCACTCATAATTGTCCTTACCGTGCTTTTTTTTATTTTCCGTTTATCGTCAATCGATTTTTCCCGGATTAGAGAAACTGAATTCAGGAACTGGGTAAAATCTCTCGGCGTTTTAGGCCCGCTAGCTTACATTTTAATTTACCTGTTTCGGCCCTTAATTCTTTTTCCGGCCGGAGTGCTCTCATCTGCCGCCGGTATTATTTGGGGAACTTATCAGGGGTTTTTTTATCTTTTAATTGCGGCCAACATCTCATCAACTGCCGAATTTATTATCGGAAGATATTTTGCCCGTGATCTAATCCATAAACACCTAAATAAGCAAATAACTTTTATTGATAAAAAAATCGAAAATCACGGGTTTTTAACAGTTCTCTTGATTCGATTGATACCCAACATAGCCTGGGACATACAGAATTTCAGCTTAAGCCTGACCCAAGTGAAATTTCGTGATTATTTTTTTGCTACCTTTATCGGCATAATGCCCGGGTCATTCGCTTTTGTTTTTTTAGGCTCATCGCTGATTAAAGTCTTTTTCTCCCGTAACGCCCTGGGATTATTTCTGGCGTTTAGTCTTTTTATTCTGATTTACTACCTTAGAGGAAGGTTTAAGAAAGAAAAAGGAATCAGTTCTTAAGAACTGATTCCTTTTAACTCAAAACTTTAATCCATGAACAGCCCTCAAAATTCAGTTTTAATTATATTCCTTAAAAACCCGAAACCAAAAAAAGTAAAAACCCGGTTAGGTAAAAGTATAGGTTATGCCAGCTCAGCCCGGATATATAAAAAAATGGCTGAAACCATTATCAAAAATACAAAATCCAAATCCTATCAGCAGGAAATATTTTATGCTCCGAAAAAAGAATTTACTTCTATAAAAAAATGGCTTGGTTCTGACCAAATTCTACAACCACAAACCGGTCGCTTTCTAGGTATGAAAATGTCAAAAGCTTTTAAAAAAAACTTTGATCAGGGAAAATCCAAGGTAATTTTAATCGGCAGTGACGCGCCATTAATCGATAAAAATCTTATAAAAGAGGCCTTATCACGACTCGATGCAAACGACGCGGTGATCGGACCATCGGCTGATGGAGGATATTACCTGCTGGGATTAAGCTGTTATTCACCTTCACTATTCATAGATATTGACTGGTCAACTCCCGCAGTTTTCAACCAGACTATTTCGGCCTTAAATAAAGCCGGTAAGAGCTATTCAATTTTGAGGAAACATTTTGATATTGACACCGAAGAAGATTTAGTTAAACTAAAAATCTGGCTAAAAGATAACCCGAGTTGTCCAAATATGATTAGTTTATACAAAGAGGTATCTAATGTCTTTAAAGAAAAAACCTAACAAGCAAAAAAAGATTTACTGGGAAGTAAATTTAGGGCTGGTTTTAACCTTTATTTCTGCCGCGATATATTATTTGCATTTTCACCTATTTCATGACGTCCATCACATCTTGATCTATTTAATCGGTGATTTAGGCTTTGTGTTTTTAGAATTGTTCTTAGTCGCAATAATTTTTCACCGCTTATTAGCGCATCGGGAGAAACAACTTCTGATAAAAAAAATGAATATGGTTGTTGGCGTATTTTTTACTGAAATCGGCACAAAACTGCTGGAAAGACTTTCTGAAGCCGACAGTAAATCTTCCCAAATAAAAGATTTCACTAACCTCGAGTTCCCGCAAAGCAAAAACAAGTTTTATTCTTTAATTAAGACAGTCAGGTCTCATCAACCAGGGTTTTCGGTAGATGAGAACCTTTTAATATCGTTAAAAGAAATTTTGTCGGAAAAACATTCATTTCTCGTAAATCTCCTTCAGAATCCAAATGTTTTAGAGCACGCCCAGTTTACGAACCTGCTTTGGGCGGTGTTTCATTTAACCGAAAAACTTTCCTGCCGCCAACGTTTAAAAAAACTTAGCGCCAACGATATCGCGCATTTATTAATTGATATTAAACGATGTTACAATCTTTTAGCCGAAGAATGGCTTAACTATATGCGGCACCTAAACAAAAATTATCCCTATTTATTTTCCTTAGCGATGAGAATGAATCCTTTTGACAAAAACGTCACAGCAGAAATACCATAACAGCAAATTTATAAAATGGAGGGTTTATGGACTGGAAAGTTTTTGGCGCTACTTTTTTAACGATATTCCTTGCTGAGCTTGGAGATAAGACTCAAGTCGCTAACCTTTGTCTCGTAACTAAAACAAAAGCCTGGTTCTCAGTATTAACTGCTTCGATCTGCGCCTTCACGATAGTGACGATCATGACCGTAATTTTAGGAAAAGTCCTTTGCAAGTTTATTCACCCGGAACATATAAAATACGGTGCAGGGTCTTTATTTATTGTATTAGGTTTTTTAATGCTTTTGGGGAAATTATAGCCAAATGACAAAAGAACAAATACTGATTATAGAGGACGATTCCGATATCGTAGAAATGATTTCTTATAATCTTATTAAAGAAGGATATAAAGTCCTCACCGCCCAAACCGGCGAAACCGGTCTCCAGAAAGCGCAAACTGATAAAGTCGGATTAATCATCCTTGACCTGATGCTTCCAGGAATTGACGGTTTAGAAATTTGTAAAACCCTTAGAGCCGATACTAAGAATAAAATGATTCCAATAATAGTTGTCAGCGCAAAATCTCAGGAAACTGACAAAATAATCGCTCTAGAACTCGGCGCTGATGATTACCTCAGTAAACCTTTTTCTCCCCGGGAATTGATTGCCCGAATTAAAGCTTTGCTCCGAAGAACAAGCTTTAAATATGAGCCGAACAAAACAATACAGCTTGGTTTCCTTTCGATTAATCCTTTAAAGCATAAAGTAACAATCGAAAACAAGGCAATATTTCTAACCCCTACAGAATTTAAACTTTTATCTTTTCTGGCAAAACGCTGTGGCATAGTTCTATCTCGGGAAGAGATATTGGATAACGTTTTCGGATACACATCTGAGATCTACGATAGAACCGTGGATGCCCATATAAAATCCTTACGAAGAAAATTCGGGAAATACCGCGGCTTGATTGAAACTATCCGGGGAATCGGCTACCGGATAAACGAACCGATCGATGAAAAATAGAATAATCTGGAAATTTTTTTCAAACTACGCGGCCTTAATCTTTTTAACTGTTTTCATTATCTTATTCTTTGTCGGATTTAAGCTGAAAAACTATTACGAATCAGAAATAACCCGGCGGCTTGAAACAAACGCTCTGCTTATAGCTGAAAATATAAGAGACGATCTAACCAATGAACCAGCCAAAATACTTCAGGAAAAGGTAAAAGAAATCAGCAAAAAGATTTCAACCAGAACTACTCTGATCTCAAATCATGGCCGGGTAATCGCCGATTCCCTTAATGACTACCAATTAATGGACAACCACAATGACCGGCTGGAGATAATAAGAGCAAGGTCCAATGATTTTGGCGAAAGCATCCGTTACAGCGACACTTTATCCGAAAACATGAAGTATCTCGCAACAGCGGTAAAAAAGAATGACCAAATAATCGCCTTCGTTAGACTTTCTTTGCCGCTATCAGAAATACAGTATCAAGTACAGGTAATATATCAAATAATCATTACTGGCGCTATTTTTTCTTTATTGCTGGTTATCGGATTAAGTTATTTTATTTCCAAACGGAACTTTGAACCGATAGAAAAAATGAAAAATATCGCCCAAAACATAGCTAAAGGTGATTTTTCCAAACGAATAGCAATAAAAACAAACGACGAACTTGGAGAACTCGCCGAATCGCTGAATCAAATGGCTGACGAGCTGGAACATAAGATAGAATCCCTAAAAAAAACCGACGCTATAAAAACCGATTTAGTAGCAAATGTTTCTCATGAGCTTAAAACACCGTTAACATCGATTAAAGGATTCATTGAAACCTTGGAAGACGGAGCCTTAGACGACAAAGAAAACGCTAAACGATTCTTATCAATAATAAAAAAAAGAACCGAAGGCTTAAATAATATCATCAATGATTTATTGATCTTTTCTGAACTTGAATCCTCACGCCTAAAGTTGAACAAAGAAAAATTTCTTTTTAAAGACCTTTTGAATGAGATTGTGCTGAGTTTCGGATTTTATCTTAAAAAAACCGGACAGGACCTTAAAATAACTTTTTCCGATGAAGAATTATTCATTTATGCCGATAGGATAAGAATCGAGCAGGTCTTTGTGAACATAATCGATAACGCGATTAAATACAATAAACCCCAAGGGAAAATAATAATAAACTCTTACCGTCAAAATAAGCAGTTAATAACTCAAATAAAAGATACCGGAATTGGAATCGCCCGAACAAATCTTGATCGGATATTTGAAAGATTCTACCGAGTTGATAAATCCCGTTCCCAGGAAGTCGGAGGAACCGGCCTGGGACTGGCGATTGTCAAACATATAATAAACCTGCACCAGGGTTCAATCGGAGTAGAAAGTGTACTTCTATTAGGAACAACAGTAACGGTAAAATTACCCTTAGATTGATTCTCAATTAATCTTCATCAAATCTTCATAATCCATTCATAGCCAATTCATATTAACACCGTATACTTATTTCCAATATTAATCTCGAAAAGAATAAATCATGAATAAAAAGACAATCCAATTAATTTGGAAGTTAACAACTGTCGCAGCTTTTGTTTATCTTTTTCTCGTAAGTATAACGCTTATGGGTGTATCACTCAAAGGTTTCGGCGCCGGATTCACGGAAAGGCTACTAGAAACTACATCAAATCCCTTTGTCGGGTTATTTATCGGGATTTTAACAACCAGCATTATCCAAAGTTCTTCTACCACAACCTCAATCGTTGTCGGGATGGTCGCTTCCGGAGTCATCACCATCTCAAATGCTATTCCAATAGTTATGGGCGCAAACATCGGTACTACCGCAACAAACACAATAGTTTCCTTAAGCCACATAACTCGAAAGGAAGAATTCAAAAGGGCGATAACCGGCGCTACCGTACACGATTTCTTTAATATAACCTGTGTTGCGATAATGTTCCCGATTGAACTGGCTACTGGTTTTTTACAAAAAGCGGCAACATGGCTATCTTCACTATTCGTTAATTTTGGCGGAATAAAATTTACGAGTCCGATAAAAACCGCGACAAAACCTACCTGTGAACTCCTAACTGATTTATGTACAAAAAACCTTCATTTATCCGAAAAAATGGGATATATCACTCTTTTACTGCTTTCGGTCTTTCTTATTTTCCTTTCGCTTTATATGATTGTAAAAGTAATGAAATCTCTGGTTATAAAGCAAACTGAGACAGTTCTCGATAAAATAATCGGCCGTCACGGAATAATCGGCATCATCGCCGGACTTATTTTTACGATGATAGTTCAAAGTTCTTCAATTACAACCGCTCTTCTCATACCGCTTATCGGGGCAGGGATCTTAACTGTAGAGTTGGCTTTCCCGGTAACCTTAGGCGCAAATATCGGAACAACAACAACAGCGATACTGGCATCTTTTGCTACCGGAAACAGCGCGGCAATAACTATCGCTTTTGTCCACTTTATCTTTAATGTAACAGGGGTTTTAATTATCTATCCGATCAAGATATTTAGACTTATACCTATAAAATTGGCCAAAGGTTTGGGCAATTTAGCCTTTAAAAAAAGGAGATATGCCATAATCTACGCTATCGGAATTTTTTATATACTGCCGACAATTATGATTCTAATATCCCGAATGTTTAATTAGTCTTAAAAGAGGAGGACAAATATGTTTAAAAATCTGGTTAACTTTTGGAAAGGAAAAGATTTTCTTCAGCAAGTTTTAGATGATTTCAGTCAAATGCTTAATGACGCTGAAGAAATGTTTAATTTAGTCTGCGGAAAGCTGATAAATGATCAGGGCAAAGCCAACTTAAAAGAAGAAATATACAAAATTGATAAACGCATAAACTCGAATGAAAAAGACATTCGTAAACGAGTAATTGAACATCTAACTGTTCAGCCATCAGTTGATACCGCGACATCTTTAGTTTTAATGAGCGTGGTCAAAGACGCCGAACGGTTGGGCGATTACTCCAAAAATCTTTTCGAAGTAACCGAATTAACAAATAAACCAATAGATAAAGAGAAGTATTCGTTGCTGTTTGACAATATCGATCAAAAAATTTCAGAGCTATTTAAACAAACAAAGGCAGCTTTCATTGATTCTAACGAAGAAAAAGCAAAAGAAACCTGGGAAATAAAAAGATCTATCGCCGAACAGTGCGACACGATCCTGAAACAACTTGCTAACGGCAATTACCCCTCAAACGAGGCCGTTTGTTTTACGCTTATGGCTCGTCACTTTAAGCGATTATCATCACATTTAACAAATATCGCGACTTCAGTGATTCTGCCGATTACGAATTTAGATTATTTTGACGAAAGATTAGACGGAAACAAATAATCCTTCATTGAAACAATAACTCATAAATCTTTAAAGGTCTTGCAATGTTTCTTTGCAAGACCTTATTTTTTTGATAAAATATTGCCACTTAATAAAAATAAAAAAATCCGTATTTAATCAATATCAGATCGAGACTAAATACTAAATGATTAAAACAATAGCCAAAACTTTTTTGGAGATACTAATTCTGACCTTGTTTTGTGTCGCGGTTTTTTTCTTATCCGGCCGTTTTGCTCTCTGGGAAAAATTAATCAGTTTAATTGATAAAAATAAAGACCTGAGGTTTGACATTGCCGCATCGACAATTCTCATATCAGGAATAATAGTTTTTATTTTTTACCTCAATAAACTAAAAGTTTCCCTTAAAGCCGAAGGCAAAATAATTAAGCTCAGGCGCGAATTAAAGGCTTTGCACGAAATTTTTCCGGTTTGTCCCGCTTGCCGGAGAATCCATTCTGAAGCTTTTTTAAAACAAAACGTCGAAAAGTATCTTACAAAATATAAAAACCGGCTGTCAAAGCTGGCTCTTTGCCGGCAATGTTCTAAAACTCAATATCAAAACGACGAGTCTGACCAATAAAAAAGACATCCTATAAAGGATAAAGCAAAAAATAACAAATTTTCAAAGAACGTTCATTGACAATTAAACCGGCATAAAAACTCTTTCAGGGCGGTACAATTCGCCGCTTTTAAGCATGCTCAGAC
>JAQTSA010000091.1 GCA_028711575.1 Candidatus Omnitrophota bacterium
ATTTCTCGTCAGATTTGGTGGGGGCATCGCTTGCCGGTTTATTATTGTCCCGATTGTCAGGCTCAAGGTGATAATGAGAATAGAGGCATAATTGTTTCAAAAACTCAACCGGAAGTTTGCCCTGATTGCCAAAGTAATCGGATTTATCAAGATCCTGATGTTTTAGACACCTGGTTTTCATCCTGGTTATGGCCGTTTGCTACTTTTGGTTGGCCTCTTTCCGATGATTTGAAAAAAAATGAGAAAGATCTTGCCTTTTTTTATCCTACCGATTGTCTGGTCACGGCCTCAGAAATATTATTTTTCTGGGTTGCCCGGATGATTATGTCCGGTTTAGAGTTTCAGGGACAAGCGCCCTTTAAAGATGTTATTATCCATGGTACGGTCCGTGACGAAAAGGGTGTAAAAATGTCCAAATCTCTGGGTAACACAATTGATCCTTTAGAAATCATCGATAAATTCGGTTCTGATTCGCTGCGCTTTTCGTTGATGCTTCTTTGTGCCGGGGGAGCGGATGTTTATTTGTCTGATGACAAATTTTTGGTCGGCCGAAACTTTTGCAATAAAATTTGGAATGCTGCCAGATTTTTGCTGACTAAGATTGAGTCTGATGGTATAGCAATTGATAATCTTGATATGTCGCTTCATAATCCGGTTGATGCCTGGATTGTCAATAAGCTTAACTTGACAATCGAAATTGTTTCTGCTCATCTTGAGGCTTACCGCTTTAATGATTCAGCGAAAGCATTGTATGAGTTTTTCTGGCATGATTTCTGTGATTGGTATATCGAAATATCTAAGGATAGATTTAACGAAAATACCGCTAAGATTCTGATTCATTGTCTGATCAGTTCTTTGAAACTGTTACATCCTTTTATACCCTTTATAACAGAAGAAATATTCCAGTTGATTAAAGCCAATTCCAAGTTAGTGATCGAGCCTTATATTACAACTGCTACCTGGCCGGTCGCGGTAAAGATTGATTCTTCGGCTGAAGATATTTGCCGGATAGAAGAACTGATCGCGACTGTTCGTCAGATAAGAAATATTAAAGTCGATACTGGATTAGGGTTAGCTAAAGTTAAGCTTAACGTCTCAGCCGGAGATCATCTTGATTTTTGGAAAGAGAATCAATCCTGGTTTGAAAGATTGGCTAATCTATCGCAAATTGAATATAAAGACAAACTACAGCGGACAATCTATAATAACGGAAGCTGGCTTTTAAATTTTGATGTTGAATCTATTGATTCTCAGGCTCTGGTCGCTTCTTTGGATAAGAAAGTAAAAAAACTTTCAAATGTTTTAGCGACAATCGGTCAGCGCTTGAATAATCAAAAATTTATATCCCTTGCTCCGAAAGAAACCGTCGAGCAGGAAAAAAATAAGTATAACGACCTTAATTCTGAAGTGTCGCGTCTGAAAGAATTATATGACGCTTTCAAATAGCTATTAATTTCAAGATATGCTAAAAAAAGAGACCAAATTAATGCTGAAATCGGCCTTGGCTGAAGATATTGCCGGAGGAGATATAACCTCTCGACTGGTTATTAAAGGCAGTCCCCGAATAAAGGCTGTTGTCTTGGCTAAAGAAAATGGTGTTTTCTGCGGAGTGGATATTCTAAAAGAAGCTTTTCCGGCAACGAAGAAGGACGTAACTCTTACCCTTTTCAAACAGGATGGCGATCCGCTTATTCGCGGCGAAGGTGTCGCTCAACTTTTTGGATCGGCTAAAAAGATATTAGCTTATGAACGGGTTGTTTTAAATTTCATTTCAATGTTATCCGGTGTATCTACTTTAACTAATCAATTTGTAAAAAAGATACAAAACACTAAAGTTGAAATAAAAGATACTCGTAAGACCACACCGCTATTTAGAAATTTGCAAAAATATGCCGTTAGAGTAGGCGGGGCATCTAATCATCGGATGCGCCTTGACGATGCTGTGTTGATAAAAGATAATCATTTGAGAGTAGGTGGATACCTCGTTGATGGGCAAATCGATAAAGAAAAATTTAAACCGATTATAAAACTTTTAAGGCAAAAAACTTCTTTACCGC
This sequence comes from Candidatus Omnitrophota bacterium, assembly GCA_028711575.1. Lineage (GTDB taxonomy): Bacteria > Omnitrophota > Gorgyraeia > Duberdicusellales > 4484-171 > JAQTSA01. Next base: position 2,058 of record JAQTSA010000091.1, read on the forward strand.
TTGAAGTAGAGGTAGAAACTTTTTCTGAGTTCCAAGCTGTTGCCGAATTTTATCCTGACATCATTATGCTTGACAATTTTTCTTTGGCCAATTTGAAAAAAGTTGTTTCCTTTCGCAATAAATATTATCCCCGCATAAAGTTGGAAGCTTCAGGCGGTGTTAATCTAACCACTATACTCAAAATCGCTAAATCAGGTGTAGATTACATCTCTGTAGGCGCAATAACTCATTCAGCTAAAGCGATTGATTTTTCCTTAGAGATTCTCTAGTTTAAAAGTTGTTATTAACAGTTTTATAACAGTTTAAAATCCTTAATCATGGAAAGGTTTAAGCTTATAAGTCAGTTTAAACATAGCGGCGATCAGCCTCAGGCAATGGAACAATTGAGCCGAGGTTTGTACAATCAGCAAAAGTTTCAGACGCTTTTAGGTGTTACCGGGTCAGGAAAGACTTTTACTCTTGCTGGAGTGATTGAAAAGATTAATCGTCCCACCTTGATTCTGTCGCATAACAAGACGCTTGCTTCACAGCTTTATGTTGAGTGTAAAGAGTTTTTCCCTGAGAATGCCGTCGAATATTTCGTAAGTTATTACGACTACTATCAGCCGGAAAGTTATATTCCCCAAACCGATACTTATATTGAGAAAGACGCTTCGATAAACGAAAAGTTGGACCGTTTGCGTCTTTCGACGACAAGCTCCCTTGTATCCCGGCGTGATGTTTTGGTCGTTTCTTCAGTATCCTGTATTTACAATCTAGGCTCGCCTCAGGATTATCAGGATCTTACGCTTTATATTGGAATCAATCAAAAGATAACTATGGACGATTTATTTAAGCGTTTAGTCAGTATCCAGTATGAACGGACTGATTCTGATTTTAAACGCGGCACATTTAGAGTCAAAGGTGATACGGTAGATATTTATCCGACATACAAACAACGAGCTTTGAGGATTTGTTTTTTCGCTGATACGGTTGAAGACATATTTGAAATCGACCCGATAAGCGCGAAAAAATATTTTAGACTTCAAAGCGCAGGTATCTATCCGGCAAAACATTTTATTATGGGGCCGGATAAAATAATTCCGGCAGTTAAAACTATTTCCGCCGAATTGAAAGAGCGGTTAGCCGTTTTGGAAAAAGAGAATAAGCTAGTTGAAGCTTATCGCTTAAAGTCGAGAACCAACTATGATATCGAAATGCTTAATGAGTTTGGATATTGCCATGGAATAGAAAATTATTCGCGTCATTTCAGTCAACGTTGCTTAGGTTCTCGTCCCTTTTGTTTGATTGATTATTTTCCTGACGATTATTTGCTGGTTATTGATGAGAGCCATGTGACGATACCTCAGATTAGGGGGATGTACGAAGGCGACAAGTCAAGAAAAAAAACTTTGATCGATCATGGTTTTCGTTTGCCATCGTGTCTTGACAACCGGCCGTTACGGTTTGATGAGTTTGAATCTCTGATTAATCAAGCGATTTTTGTTTCAGCCACACCAACTGATTTTGAGCTTAAAAAATCCGGCGGTAAAGTTGTTGAGCAGATAATCCGGCCAACCGGTTTGCTTGACCCGGAAATAGAAATTCGCGGCACTAAAAACCAAATCGATGACCTTATTAAAGAAATACGAACTCGGTTGGAGCAAAAAGAACGGGTTTTAATTACCACGCTGACCAAGCGGATGTCTGAGGAATTAAGCAATTATTTGAAGGAAGAAGGCTTAAAAGTCACCTACCTTCATTCCGAAATCAAAACACTGCAACGGGCTCAAATCTTGAAAGATTTACGCCTAAAAAAAATTGATTGTCTGGTAGGAATAAATCTCCTTCGTGAAGGTTTGGATTTACCGGAGGTTTCTTTGGTTATTATCTTGGATGCCGATAAGGAAGGTTTTTTACGCTCGGCGACATCTCTAATCCAAACTGCCGGAAGATGCGCTCGTAATCTAAACGGTAAAGTTATAATGTATGCCGATAAAGTTACTAAATCTATGGCGCAGGCTATAAATGAAAGTTCCCGCCGCCGTAAAATTCAGCTTGAATATAATGAAAAGCACGGGATAACTCCTGAAACAATAAAAAGTTCCATAAAAGAAGGGATTGAAATGCATCTAAAGGAGGAGAATGAATTGAATCAGCTTTTGGAATTAGACAACGAGCTGATGATGATTCATGATATAATAGCGTCATTAGAGAAGGAGATGGCAATTGCTGCCCGGAATCTTCAGTTTGAGAAAGCCGCTGAGTTACGGGATAAAATCGAAGAATTAAAAAAAGAGCTTAAGTCAGAAAAATAATAATTATTGTTTTAAAACTGAAGGGAAAAAATGATTTTGGTTGACGCGGGAAATACTAATTTGCATTTTGTTTTAAAGACAAAGGACAAAATAATAAAAGAAGAAAAGATCGCTAATGTCAATTTATCAGTTTCGTTTTTAAATGATTTTCTGGCACGCTATTCTTCAGATGATATTGTTTTGTGCTCGGTTGTGCCAAAAGTTACTGAACTGTTCAAAAAGATCAAACGAAAAGTTTATCTGGTCGGTGAGGATTTAGCCGTACCGGTTAAGTCGTGTTACGATGAAAAAAAAGTTGGTATGGACAGGTTGGTCGTTGTATATGCCGCGATAAAACTTTATCCTTTGAGCCGGTTAGTCATTGATTTTGGAACCGCGATAACTTTTGATTTTATAAGTTCTAAAGGAGTCTATCAAGGCGGTCTCATTTTACCCGGCTTGGGTTCGACGCTTGATGTTTTATCACGATGCGCTCTTTTACCGGCGACTGTTAAATTCAGACCGAGAAAAGGATTTATTCCAACAAATACTACCAACAGCATCGTTGCTGGCATAGAAGATGGATTTTCCAGCATGCTTAATGGAGTTTACGATAAGTACTCAAAACGGAACAAATTTAAACCGGACAACTTGCCGATTATTACCGGCGGCGACGTTGGGCTTGTTCGGCGATACTTAAAATTTGATCATATCTATGACCGTCTGCTTGTTTTTAAGGGTTTGTCTTTGCTTTCCGATCTCCTATAAAAAAAAATCAAAAAAAAATCACAAAATATCTTGACAAGGTGTCTGCAATGAGTAAAATAAACATTCGATTAGCACTCTCAGCCTGAGATTGCCAGTTTCAATAAAGAGATCAAAAGGTATAGTATTTACTAATTTTTCAAGGAGGTGTCGTATGAAGATTAAACCATTGGGTGACAGAATTTTAATTCAGCCTTCTCCTGAAAAGGAGAAAAGTAAAGGGGGTATCCTTCTTCCTGATACAGCTAAGGAAAAGCCGCATGAAGGTACAGTCGTTGCTGTCGGTCTTGGTAAAAAGGGTGATGACGGTAAAGTTATTCCTTTAACAGTTAAGGTTGGCGATTTGGTTCTTTATGGTAAGTATTCAGGAACTGAAGTGACAGTTGATGAGGGCGATTATCTTATTGTCCGAGAAGATGATATTTTAGCAATTATAGGGTAATTAGGAGGTTTAAATTATGGCAAAGGATCTAAAATTCAATGAAGAAGCCCGCCGGTCGATTTTGAAAGGTGTTGAAACACTTGCCAAAGCCGTTAAGGTTACTCTTGGGCCTAAGGGACGAAATGTAGTTATTGATAAAAAGTTCGGATCACCGACAATTACAAAAGATGGCGTAACGGTAGCAAAAGAAATCGATTTATCTGACTCATTTGAGAACATTGGTGCTCAATTAGTTAAAGAGGTCGCTGAAAAGACTTCAGATAATGCCGGTGACGGAACAACAACCGCAACTGTTTTGGCTGAAGCGATTTATCGTGAAGGCCTAAAGAACGTTGTTGCCGGGTCTAATCCGATGGCCTTAAAGCGAGGCATTGATAAGGCTGTAGAAGTTATTGTCGCTGAGTTAAAAAAGCTTTCAAAGCCGGTTAAGGATAAAAAAGAGATTGCTCAGGTCGCGACGATCGCCGCAAACGGAGACGCTCAAATTGGTGAGCTTATTGCTGACGCGATGGACAAGGTAGGAAAAGATGGTGTTATTACTGTTGAAGAAGCCAAATCTATGGCAACAACAATGGAAGTTGTCGAGGGGATGCAGTTTGATCAAGGTTATCTATCACCTTATTTTTCTACCGATACAGAAAAAATGGTTTGTGAGTTAGAGGATCCTTACATTTTAATTTTTGAAAAGAAAATCGCTAATATCAAAGATATGCTTCCGCTGCTTGAAAAGATAGCTCGTTCAGGAAAACCTTTGGTAATTATCGCTGAAGATGTTGAAGGCGAAGCTTTAGCAACTTTGGTTGTAAACACTATTCGTAAGACTTTGACTTGTGTCGCGGTTAAAGCTCCTGGTTATGGCGATAGACGTAAAGCTATGCTTGAAGATATCGCGGTTCTTACTGGTGGCGAATCAATAACCGAAGATCTCGGTATTAAACTTGAAAGTGTTGATCTTGATCAGCTTGGCCGGGCGAAACGAGTGAGAGTTGATAAAGAGAACACAACGATTGTCGAAGGTGCTGGCGATAGCAAATCCATTCAGGGAAGAATCAAACAGATGCGCGCTCAAATTGAAGAAACTGATTCTGATTATGACCGTGAGAAATTACAGGAACGGTTGGCTAAAATTGCCGGCGGTGTGGCTGTAATCAATGTTGGTGCCGCGACTGAAACTGAAATGAAAGAGAAAAAAGCCAGAGTTGAAGACGCGCTTCACGCGACCAGAGCCGCCGTTGATGAAGGGATTATCCCGGGCGGAGAAATTGGTCTTATTCGAAGCGCGCCGGCGCTGGATAAGATTAAAGTTGAAGGCGATGAAAAAATCGGCGTTGATATTATTCGCCGTGCTACAGAAGCGCCTTTACGTCAGCTGGTAGATAATGCCGGGCTGGAAGGTTCAGTTATTGTTAACCAGGTTAAGGCGGAAAAAACCAGTGTTGGTTTTGATGCCGAAAACAATGTGGTTACTGATATGTATGAAGCCGGAATCATTGATCCGACTAAAGTCGCAAGGACTGCTTTACAAAACGCGGCTTCTATTTCAGGTTTGTTGCTGACAACTGAAGTTGTTATTACCGATAAACCGGAAAAAGACGGTGGAGCTGGTATGCCAGCAGGTATGCCACCGGGCGGCGGAATGGGTATGCCGGGAATGTACTAAAAAGAATTACTAATTGAATAGTTTTTAAAAACCCCCTTGGATAAACCAAGGGGGTTTTTTTATGACAAAATTGTTTATCAAAAACAATTTTTTAAAATTAGGACAGCCCTCTCCCCATACAGGGAGAGGGTCCGTGGCTTTGGTCCTCTAAAACAGGACCTCAAATAAAGATACCATTCTATAACCTTTACTTTCAAGGGCTTATGTTTTTTGTTTGTAAACGATTACATAACGAGCGCATTGGGGAGGGGAGTTATTGAGTGATTAAGTGATTGAGTGATTGA
>JAQTSA010000092.1 GCA_028711575.1 Candidatus Omnitrophota bacterium
TAATTGGTTGTCAAATAAGACTCGTTTAAAAACCCAGAAAGCTTCTGAAGAACTAGTCTTAACAGAGGCCTAAAAGGGACACTTTAACTTTGGTAAAAAAGGGACATTTTAACTTTGGCTTGACAATCAACAATTTAACCCTTGTAATCTTAGCGAAAGCCTTTATAATTACTAGTTTCCAATTGAGAAACCAAAACAAAAAAACAAGGTAATATGATAAGTGTAAATGATTTGTCTCTGCAATATGGCCAACGCAAACTTTTTTCTAAAGTTAATATAACTTTTTCGCCGGGTAACTGTTACGGGTTAATCGGCGCTAATGGCTCAGGAAAATCTACTTTTTTAAAGATACTTTCCGGTGAGATTGAGCCGACTACCGGCGAAGTTTCAGTTCTAAAAGGTAAAAGAGTCTCGGTCTTAAAGCAAGATCAATTTGCTTTTGATGAGTTTACAGTTCTAAATTCTGTTGTTATGGGCCATAAACAGCTTTTTGATATTAGCGCTGAAAAAGACGCTCTATACGCGAAAGAGGATTTTTCCGATGCCGATGGCCTTCGTGCTTCTGAGCTTGAAGACGCCTTTGGCGAGCTGGACGGCTGGACGGCTGAATCAGATGCCGCGAAGCTGTTAAGCGACTTAGGGATCGCTCCCCGGCTCCATGACCTAAAGATGAGCCAGCTTGAATCAGGACAAAAGGTTCGAGTTCTTTTAGCTCAGGCTTTGTTTGGCAACCCTGATATTTTACTGTTAGATGAGCCGACGAATCATTTGGATATCAGAACCGGTATGTGGCTAGAGGAGTTTCTCATCAATTTTGAAAATACGGCGATTGTTGTGTCTCATGACCGTCATTTTTTAGATAAAGTATGTACCTTTATTGCCGACATTGATTTTGGTAAAGTTTCTCTTTATCCCGGAAACTTTAGCTTTTGGTTGGAATCGAGCCAGTTAGCTTTAAAGCAGCGTAAGGAATCAAATAAAAAGATTGAGGATAAGCGCCGGGAACTAAAAGAGTTTATCGCCCGCTTTAGCGCTAATGCCTCAAAATCTAAGCAGGCGACCAGCCGGAAAAAGATTTTAGAGAACCTAACTCTGGAAGATATTAAACCGTCGTCACGAAAGTACCCCTATATTAACCTTGAACAAGAACGAGAAGTCGGTAATGATTTACTTGATGTTAATGGTATTTCCGTATCGGTTGATGGTAAACTTCTTTTCAAAGATTTAAATATCAGAGTACAGCGAGGAGAAAAAATAGCCTTTGTCGGACCGAATAACTTAGCTAAGACCGCTTTGTTTGAAGTGTTATCGGAAACTATTCCGGCCGATAACGGCAGTTTTAAATGGGGCGTATCGACTAAACGGGCCTATTACCCTAAAGATAATGCCGAGTTCTTTAATACTGATTTAACTGTTCTAGAGTGGTTGAGCCAATACACCAAAAGTACTGACGAAAACTTTGTCCGGGGATTTTTGGGGCGAATGCTTTTTTCCGGAGAAGACGCCTTTAAGCCGGTTAAGGTTTTAAGCGGAGGCGAAAGAGTAAGGTGCATGCTTTCAAGAATGATGCTTATTGAACCAAACACTTTAATTCTTGATGAGCCGACAAACCATTTAGATTTAGAATCGATATACGCTCTGAATGAAGGTTTAATTAAATTTCAAGGAACTATCCTTTTTTCTTCGCACGATCACAGTTTAGTTCAAACTGTTGCGAACCGGATTATTGAGATTACTCCAAACGGGACGATCGATCGTATCGGCATGACTTTTGACGAGTATCTGGCCGATGAAGATATCCAAAACCAACGTCAACTTTTATATATATAATTTTTTTGTATTAGCTTATTTTTTCTGTAATCAAAAGATAAACTAAATTTATAAATCATTGGCCTCTAAATAATAACCAAGGTTAAGCTACTAAGAAAGAAAACGGTTGAAGGTTATTCTTTTGCGGTTTATACTTGTTTTGTGAGAAATCCCATCAAGTTAACTATAATTACACCGGTTTATAATAGCCAACGGTTTATTAAAGACTGCCTGGAAAATGTTATTAGCCAAAACTGTCAAAGTTTGGAACATCTCGTTATTGACGGAGATTCTTGTGACAAAACTTTAGAAATAGTTAAGGCTTACGCTCAAACTTATCCCCATATCCGCTTTATTTCAGAAAAAGATAATGGACAATATGAAGCTATGAATCGGGGGATTAAACTCGCTAAAGGCAAAATCATCGGGATCCTTAATGTTGATGATTTTTATGAGCCGAACACTTTAGCTGAGGTTTTAAAAATGTTTGAGTCGCAAGTTGAGCCGGCTTTTGTTTGCGGAAATTGTAGAGTATGGGACAAGTCTGGTAACCTTAAATTTATAAATAAACCCAAAAGGTGCACTTATTTTAATCTGCTGGCCGGTACTAACGACAATTCTTTTTATACCAAGGTTTTCCCTGTCAATCCGGCCGCCTATTTTTATCATGCTTCGTTACATGAAAGAATTGGTTTCTACTCCGATCTTTATCAATTGCTTGACTTAGATTTTATTTTACGGTCAACTAAACTTATTAAGATAAAGTATGTCGACAAATTATGGGGCAATCAATTGCTGCATCCTGACACAAAAACTATGAAATCCATGGCAGCTAAAACGTTAAATAAAGAAACAGAAATTCTCCTTGAAAGTTATCGTCAGAAGATGAGTAATTTTGATCGCCAAAGACTCGAGAAAAAGATTGCCTACTGCCGAACGATAAAAAGAGTGACATCCTTTTCGTTTTTTAAACGGTTTCTAAAGGCTCTTAAAAAAAACGGAGGTATAACCCTAAGGAAATGATACCTTTCATCGAAAAGCTTAATCCAATTGCTCAGGCCTTTATAGCCGGGATTTTTACATGGTTGGTTACGGCTTTAGGGGCAGCCGCTGTTTTTACTACAAAAAAAGTCAGCCAAAAACTTCTTGATTCTATGCTTGGGTTTGCCGGTGGTGTTATGATCGCTGCCAGTTTCTGGTCGCTGTTAAGCCCGGCAATCGCGATGTCAAAGGGTAATGTCTTTGGCGATTGGTTTCCGGCAGCGGTAGGGTTTTTATCTGGCGCTGTTTTTCTGCGGGTTATTGATAAGATTTTGCCGCACCTTCATATTGGCGCACCTCGCAGTGAGGCTGAAGGAATTAAGACTTCCTGGCAACGCAGCACTTTGCTGGTTCTGGCGATAACTCTTCATAATATCCCCGAAGGATTAGCGATTGGTGTCGCCTTCGGCGCGGCAGCGGCCGGGTTTCCTTCAGCGACTTTTCCGGCCGCGATAGCTTTAGCTATTGGGATAGGTATTCAGAATTTTCCTGAAGGGTTTGCGGTTTCGGTTCCCCTTCGCCGGGAAGGTATGTCCCGGTTTAAAAGTTTTTGGTTTGGCCAGTTATCGGCGGTGGTTGAACCGGTATCGGCAGTGATTGGAGCCTTTGCGGTTGTTACCGCCAAGCCGCTTTTACCTTACGCCCTATCTTTTGCTGCCGGGGCAATGATCTTTGTTGTAGTTGAGGAAGTAATTCCCGAATCTGGGCGTGAGGGAAATACTGATTTAGCGACCGGCGGGGCAATATTAGGTTTTTTGGTGATGATGGTTTTGGATGTAGCCCTTGGCTAAGCTCTAAGTCAACTAATCGGCCAGTTCAATCGGTATCTAATCCTTTTATAATCGATTTACAATAAATATAAGCTTGATTTGAAAAGCGGGTTTGAAGAATTAACCGTTTAAACGGCTCAAGTTAAAGAGCTTATGTGCTTTCGCTAATTGTTATTTAAAACATAGTTAAAGGCGGGAAGTTTTTTATAATAAAAAAAACTTGCATAAGACTGTTAACTGTGGTATATACTTATTACCTCAAAAGAGTTTCCGGCCTTAGTTTCTAAATCTAACGTTAGTTAACTACTTAAAAGGTTTTAGTCGCTTTCAGCTCAAAGGCAATATTTTGAAGAAAAGTGACTGCTAAAAAAGCTCATTGAAAAAAAGGGAGAACCGGCCAGCGATTAAAAATGGAATATTGCTAAACAATCCTGGCTAAAGAGGAATATCGTATGACGCTGCTTAAAAGTTTATGTGATTACATCTCAGTAGGAGAAAAAATGGAAGAACAGAAGAAATTGTATATTGGTAACTTAAGTTATGACATTAATGAAAGCGATCTTAAAGGGTTTATTCAAGAAAAAGGTATAACCCCAACAGAGATAAAGATTATCTCTGACAAATACACTGGAAAATCCAAAGGTTTTGGATTTGCAGAATTTGAAACTGAAGAACAAGCTCAAGCCGCGATAGATGCTTTAAACGAGCAGGAATTCACCGGCAGAAAGTTAACTGTAAACAAAGCTAAAAAAATGCAGCCAAGAAAAGACAACTTTGGTGGTGGACGGGATTCAGGTTTCCGTAATAACAGATATTAATTTAAAGTAGAATGTAGTCACAGTCATCGAACGATGGTATAAAGGCAAACCATTATTTTTATCATCTTCCTCTTTTTTCTTCCTTTTTTTTAAATAAAGTTTCTGAGAGAAAACGCTGGATTTAATTTTTTTTAACTAGAATTCAGCTTGTTTTTATCAGGACAAAAACTGTTTTGTAAGATCCGCAAAGTAAAAAAAATATAACTTTGCGGATTTTTTTATTCCCCAGTCAGGAACAAAACCCGCTAAAATTACTTTGTTGACAAGACTTTTAACGGTCATATAATGCTTTAATGTTTTAAGCTGATTTAATAGTTTAATTTTGTTAGCGCTAAAGGATATTAGAAATTAATTCTTTTTATTATTCTTTAAGCTGACCTTCATAGATTAGCTTTCTGTTTCTTTTAACTGAACCTAAAGAGGAGGGCCATTATGACAAAAAGATTAGTTTTTTTGGTTGCCGGCTTAAGTATCTTTACTTTGGCTGTAGCTGGTTGTTCCGAACAAAAAAATGAAGTTGAACGAACTGTTAAAGATTTGCCGAATGAGATTCAACAGATCAAGAAAACGGTGGTTGAAACTTCCAAAGCAGCTGCGACTGATATTCAATTGACAGCAAAAAAAACTTTAGCTGAAGCTGGGAAAAAAATTGCTGAAAGCTCAAAAGAGGCGATTGCGGCCGCCGGTTCTTTGGCAAATGTTCAAGAAAAAAAAGATTATTTGATAAACCAGGCAAAAACTTTATATGATTCAAAGAAGTTTCAGGATGTTGTTGATATCGCTCAGTATATCCTTCAGTCGCTAGACACTGAATCCTCTGAAGCCAAGAGTCTTTTAGAAAAGGCAAGACAGGCTTTAGTTGAAAAAACTCAGGCAGCCCTTAACGGTGCTGTCGGTGATATTAAAGCTAAGTTGCCGGGATCAGGTCAGTAATTTCTTTTCTTAAATGGATCAGGCCGATCGAAAAAAGAGATTTTCGGTCTGCCTTTTTTTAACTGTTGCTTCAGCGGCTTGTGTCAAAGACGTTTAATCGTAAAGTTTACCAATTAAGGTTATTTCTTCCCGGTCGTGATAGAGTTGCCGGACTTTGAGCGTTGAGCAGTATTTTCTTAATCCTTGTTGGGCGTTATTTATTCTTTTTAGTAAAGCGATCGGGTCATGGCGGCCGATTTTAAGGTTGACGACGAATTTGTCGCACCAAGCGTTTTTAACCCATCTTTCAATGACTTTAAGGGTTAAATTAGGGTCTTCGACGATATCACAAAAAAGCCAGTCAATTTTTTTTTGTTTGTCCGGCTGAAATTTAAGAGCATCTTGTTTAAGGTGTGAAATCCTGATATTGGATTTTATCGGTTCTTTCAGTTCTCCGTTATCCACAGCGATAACTGTCGCGCCTCGTTTCAAAGCGCTATAGCTCCATCCCCCGGGAGCGGCGCCTAAATCGATTACTTTTTGATTTTTTTGTGGTTGGTGCCCAAGAAGAAGGAAGGCTTCTTCTATTTTAAGGTAAGACCGGGATGGAGCGTCCTCGTCCATTTGCATCCGGTTATCGCCGATATTTAGGGCGTCTGCCGCGGCAAAAGCAGTATTAAAATCAACTAAACAAACAAAAAAACCGGGACTGACTTTTCGGCTATCCGGTTTATGCGGTCTTGCCAATTTGGCAATCCGTGACATCCTTTTTTTAAGAGCTTTCAACCAGGCTTGTTCAAGGGTTTTAGAACGGGCGATTAGTCCTTTGTCAGCGATTGAGGTAAATAAGAACGGCCAACCAGAGTTGATTGTTTTATTTTGAATAGTTTTTATGAAAAGGTCAACGAGGTTGCCGGCAAGTGAGTTTACCGACTGAGCTTTTATTTCAGTTGGATCGATGAGGCTTGCCTGAGAAAAACACAGATCGAAACTGCCTGGATTTTTTGTCGCTTTTTCTTCGGTTTGGGCGGTAATCCATTGTTGGCCTTGTTTTATTAACTCTAAACCAAACAATCTAATTTCCCGGATTAAAATTTTTTCGTATCCCGGCTTTGAAGTTAGGAACAGTTTCATTGTTATATCGGTTTTTAATTTTTATTTTTTATTTTTTAGTATTTATTTTTTAGTATTGATTTTGGATAAGATTGTTGTTATTCTACCATAAACTGACCAATTTGGAATCTAGATTCTTTGTGGTATAATAATACTTTTCCCGGACAAATTTTAATTAACTGTTTTAATTTTAATCAGCAAAAAACGAATATTTTTATTTTTTAAAAAAAAAAGGATTTTATGAAATTTAGTGAGCTTAACTTGCCAAAAAATATACTTGGAGCTTTAACTAGAATGGGCTTTGAAGATCTGACTCCAATCCAGGAAGCTACTTATCCGATTATCGCCAATGGCGATGATCTATGCGCCTTAGCTGAAACTGGTACCGGTAAGACCGGTGCTTGCGCGATACCGCTGATTCAAAAAGTTGATGTGTCAGAAAATAGCATTCAAGGGCTGGTTATTGTCCCTACACGTGAATTATGTATTCAGTATGTCGATGAAATCCAGAAAATAGCTCAACAGACTAAAGTTATTCCTTTTGCGGCTTATGGCGGTTTTGACCGGTCAATTCAGGTAGCTAAATTAAAACACGGTGTTCATATCCTGGTTGCGACCCCCGGCAGATTAATGGATTTTATTTATGATGGGACAGTAGATTTATCGCGGGTGCGTTGCGTGATCCTGGATGAGGCCGACGAACTTTTAAACGACGGATTTATTGAAGATATTGAGTTTATTATGTCTTGTATCATTCATAAGCATCAAACCTTGCTCTTTTCGGCAACGAT
>JAQTSA010000093.1 GCA_028711575.1 Candidatus Omnitrophota bacterium
GCCTCTTTTGCCTCATCCAAAGTTTGCGCGCCATCCAAATACCTTTTTATTTCTTCTAACCCAATAATCTTTTTCGCGGTTTGGCTCAACGCGCTTTTTAAAAGCCGTTCGGCCTCCTCAATCGCGCCGTCCTCAAACATCTTCTCGGTTCGCTGGTTTATTCTACCATACAAAGTCTCTCGGTTATACCTAATACCAAACAATCGCAACTCAAACTCTTTTGCCAGCCCGGCCGCGTTTGGTTGCCGATCAGACATAGGTATACCGGTCAACATATAAACTTCTAAAGCACGAACAACTCGTTTTATGTCGTTCGGAAACAGAGTCTCTGCTGTTTTCGGATCGACCGCTCTCAGCTTTTCAAGCAACGCCTGGCCACCAACAGTTTCCGATTCAGCATAAAGCTTTGCCCGTACCGACTCGTCTTTTGTCGGCCCTTCTGCCAACCCATAAACCAGCGCTTTTACATAAAGACCGGTCCCGCCGCAAACGATAGGCATAACCTGACGGGCGACCAACCCGCCAATCAACTCAGTTGCCGTTCGATAATACTGATAAACGCTGTAACTGTTCTCGACGGAAACGACACCGACCATATGATGCGCTACCGCGCTCAAATCGGCCGGGCCAGGTTTAGCGACCAGAATCGCTGGTTCTTTATAAACCAGCATCGAGTCGCAAGAAACTATTTCCGATTGTATCGCTGGATTTAACTTTTCGGACAACTTGATAGCAACGTCGCTTTTCCCTGATCCGGTAGGACCAACGATGAATATTATTTTAGGGCGGTCAGTCATCTTAGATTTAAAATTATCATATAGTCAAAAGCTCGTTCGCTATCAGCGAACTCACGTCAAACACGCCTCGGCGTGTCAAACTGCTCGCCTGAGCGAGCGTCAAACTATCGTTTGCCCATGAGCCATGAGCTATCAGCTATGAGCTTCTCTACACCCTAAACCCGATACCCTGAACCCTATCCCCTAAATATGAACGGGCAGTTTGACTATTGTTTGACACTTCTCTTCTCAAAAAGGCTATTTCCTAAATACCATATATCTGTGATCATCTGCTGCCAAGCCGAAGGCGCGGCTTCCGTGATCATCTGTGAACAGCGCCGTAGGCGCGAATGAGCTATGAGCTTCTCTATACCCTATACCCGATTAAGAGACCGTCAAACGTTCACTACGTTCACGTCAAACACGCGAAGTGCGCGTGTCAAACTGCTCGCCTGAGCGAGCGTCAAACAGTTGCTTAGAATAAATCTTAATAATTCGTATCCTGAAATCCCTTCCCCTCAACGTTTGACAACCGTTTGACAGCCTCGTCTCGCCGCAGGCGGACGGGCAGTTTGACAACCGTTTGACCATGCTCTCTTCCCATGAGCTATCAGCTATGAGCTATGAGCTTCTTCAAGGATAAATCCTCGCGGCATACCCGTCTTTAACCAGCGATTCAGTCACTCGCTCAGCTTCTGCCCGGCGAAGATACTTCCCCACCCGAACCTTGTAAATAGTATATCCGCTTTCACTTTTAAGGACATAAACTTTATAACCTTTTCTTTGAAGTTCGTTTTTTAAAGCTAAAACGTTTCGTTTTGCCGTAAAAGCGCCGACCTGAATAGTAAAGTAGTCGCCATACCCTTTTAGTATCGGCACAAACCGCGACTCAACCGAACCGGCATACTTATCCTCTATCGCCGCCAAATGTTTTTGTTTTTCTGTCCAGTCGCCTTGTTTACTGGCAACTTGTGCCAACCGCAAATGAGCGTGCGACGCGTAATCGGTCATCCGCTTATTTTTAAGTATCGCGCAAAACTCATTCTTTGCCTGATTAAGGTCGCCTTCTAAAAAGAACGTGTCAGCAAACTTAACTTTTGATTTTTCATAAACCGGCGACTGTTTAGTCATTATCGCGACTTTTTGGAAATACTCTCGGGCTTTTTCGTAGTTAGCCATTTTCAGGTACGACAACCCGGTCAAATAAATCGTTTCCGGCTTAACCGGAAGGCTTCTAGCATTTTCGGCCGCCGCCTGATAATCTTCGTTAAGATAATCTTTATAAGCGTCATTAATAGTTACAGCAAACGACGACGCCCCGTAAAAAGAAAACAACAACGCAATCACACCGGCCCAACAAAGCGCAGGTACCGAAAAGAAAGAAAAATGTTTTTTGTTTTTATGAGTCATCATACCCTTTCAGCGTCGTTTCGCGACACAGTTTTCTGTAAGTCAAGCAGGTCAGCGTGCCTACGCTCTTTAACCTCTTTCCCTACGTCATCAGAAAGCCCGGCAGCTTTTGTCCCTTTACGCGGCGAATACTTAAAGATATAGGCGTACTTAAACTGAACTTTTGTTAAAACGTCTTTTGTCTCTAAAAAATCTTCTTCAGTTTCTGTCGGGTACCCGACAATCACGTCAGCGCTTAACGTGCCGCCTACTATTCTCTTATATTTATCAATAACAGTCAAATAATCTTCTTTAGTATACCCCCGGTTCATCAGGCCAAGAATCCGGTTCGACCCGGACTGAAACGGTATGTGAAGGTGCCGCTTAACTTTTTTAGAGTTCCCCATAAACTCAAGTAAATCATCAGAAGTGTTTCTCGGGTTTGCCGAAACAAAAGTTATCTCTTGCACCCCTTCTACCGCCTCAACCATTTTGAGAAGATCAACAAAACTGATCAGGTTTTTGGGCGATGAACCCTTTATATTTTTACTAATACATTCTTTTTCAATACTTGCATCTTTACCCTGAACCCCATCCCCTATACCCTGAACCCTATCCAGATCTTCCTCTGCACCCTGAACCCTAAACCCTAAACCCTGAACCCTATCCAGATCTTCTTCCTCTGCACCCTGTACCCTAAACCCTAAACCCTGAACCCTATACACATAGTCATTAACATTCTGCCCCAACAAAGTTATTTTTGTTACGCCTTGTTCAACGTTCCGTTTAACTTCGTTAAGAATATCGTCCGGTTTACGCAACCGCAACCCGCCGCGCACGTGAGGAACGATGCAGTAAGCGCAATAGTTTGAGCAACCGGTAGATATCACGATTTGGGCGTGATCGGGTTCTGTTCGGTAACTTGCCGTATAAAGGTCTTCACCGCGCTCTTTATCATCAACGTCAAGCACGCGTATCCTTTCAGCCAGAATGCGTTCAAGGTAATAAGGTATTTTAGATATACTGCCAGGCGCGCAAATAAGGTTTACGTGCTTAAACTTTTTAAACAACTCTTTTCCCCGGTTCCGAGCCATACAACCAATTATTCCTATTATAGGGTTTTGGGTATCGGGTGTAGAGATTCTAGTCGCGAGTTTCGAGTTGCGAGTTTTGGTAGTTAGTTTTTTAAGCGCGCCGGCAAAAGATATTGCCCGATGTTCAGCGTGATCACGAACCGAGCAGGTGTTTATCAGGATAACGTCGGCGGTTTCCGGTTTATCGACCGGGCAGAACCCCTCTTCAAGAAGAAGGCCTAAAAGGGCCTCACTGTCACGAACGTTCATCTGACATCCAAATGTGCGGATATATATTTTGGGCGAATTTGGGCGAATTTCTTTTGATTTTTCAAGCATTTTTCTTTTTTCTCCTGTTCCAAAAAAAGAGAATTGAAAGGGGGGAAGAATTCAAACGACAAAATATCTTTTCGGGCGATTTTGATGTTTTTAAAAAGCAGTCCCAGCACCTGTTTTTGCTCATAACAATTGAGGCTTGTCTTGTTGGGCTGATACCCCGCCAGAAAGTCCTCAACACGGTGCAGATAATCGGTCGAACGCTCCCGCTCAATCTCTCTAAACTCTTGCAATGCAAGGCGTTTTTTCAACTCCTCCTCGTCACGACGAAGAGAAGCCATTTTACCATGATATACATCCTCACCAAGCACATTCTCCAAGTAAAGGTCGGTCAATTTTGACTGTTTGGTTTGTAGTTTTTTAAGCTGATTTTCAAGGCGCAAACGCTCTTTTTCATCAATCGGCTGGATATCTTCTCGTAAGGCATCAGTCACTGGTTTCCATCGGCTGTCTTTCAGCCGATCTGAACGTAAAAGCGTAGATAGTAAAACCGAAACCTTCGGCTCTATATCCTCGGCTTTGATTGCCTTATTGCTGCACTTGATAAACGACTTTTGCGGGCCGGCACAACGATACCACCGGCTCTTTTCATTGGTCCGATGATTACGAATAGACGATATACCATGATATTTATGATTACACTTAGCGCAAAACATTACCGCTGATAATGGATAATCACCTGCCCGCTTTCTATGTTCTATGCGTCGTTTAGCAAGTGCGCTTTGCGCTCGTTCAAATATTTCATCGGAAACCAGTGGCTGATGCCGACCAAGCGATATAACCACCTTCGAAGAATCATTTTTAATATAGCGATACCCCTTAGGTGTTTTTTGAGTCTTATCGTAATGGCATCTATTCCAGACAAGCTTACCAGTATAAATAGGATTACGAATAATATCGCGAATAAGCTTGGCGGTAAAATAGTTGCCATTACGATTGCGATAACCTTTTTTAGTAAGATATTCCCTAATGTATCTTACAGGTTTATCAGCAATCGCCATTTCAAAGATCATTTTTACAATTGGCGCTTGCTCAGGAATAACTTCTAAGACTTTTGCTGCTTTATTATAGTTATAGCCAAACGGGGAATATCGGGCGCCCTGCCAATTACCAAGTTGAACACCTTTAACCATCCCCGGCATAACTCGTTCAGCCAAACGATTACGCTCAAACTCAGCAAAAGAGCCGAGTTGCTGAAACATCAGCTTACCGGCTGATGTTGAAGTATCGAATGGCTCGGTTGCTGATTTGAACGCCACTCCGCTATTTGATAATTCATCGACCAAATTAAGTAAATCCTTAAGGTTACGGCTGAACCTGTCTATCTTGTAAACGATAACTAAATCAAACCTGCGTAATTTCGCATCATGCAATAATTCCTGTAAGGCAGGGCGCCGTTCTGAATATCCGCTAATACCATCGTCGGAATAGACCCTATACAGGTCATGCCCTTCCCGTTTGGCATATTCCTCTAAATACTCCCGCTGAGTAGTTAAAGAAAAACCTTCCTTAGCTTGTTCTTCGGTCGAGACTCGGATATAGATTGCTACTTTCATTTGTCTTTTTTACCTCTATTTTTTTGCAAGTAATCTCTATACCATTTACGTGCTATTTTTGGATAATTCGGATTTCGTTTTATCTTATCAATCATCATATCAATTAATTTACGAGAATATGCATTATAGCCAAAAGGCTCATATCGATAATGATATAGATAGTCCCCTTTCATTTTCTCTTTATAAAATATTGCTTGGAAATCATAATTATTAAATATAAATCCTTTCTTGTTAATTGCTTTTTTTATTTCTTCAATGCAATCCTTTTGTCGATAGGGGTGAGTTGACTTCGGATCTTTAGGGACTCTAATTATTGTGCCAGTGGTATTCGCATGTGCGCTAGGCGATAAGGTAATATCTGCATTCTTGGGATTTTTAACTAACGCTAGTTTGTATTCAATGGAAATGCAATATTTTTTATCCTTAAAAGCGTCGATATTATTTTCTATTGCGGATAATTTCTCAGCAAAAAAATCTACAGCTTTTGCCCCATATTTTTTCTTTATTAAAATAGGATCAACAGAATCAACATCAAATATTAGACTTAACATTGCAGGAGAAACTTTTTTAGCAATGCTAACACCAAACCATTCCCGCAAACTATCAATATAGTTTAAAACTCCGGCCTGAAATAGCCCTACATATACGGATTCAAGCTCTTGAATAATTAAATGAGTTGCCTCATCGCGTAAATCAGCAATATCTTCAACATTTTTTCTTATAGGGTCATTCTCGCGCGGAAATATTTTTTTAATTGCATCACGTATGGCAATCGATTTCTTTGGTTGTCCTTTTTGTTTAGGGTAGAAAATGGAACTTTCTTTTCCAGTTTTCTCCAAAATATAAGCCTTCAATAGAAGCTCCCAAGCATTTGTGAAGAAAAAACAAAATGATTCGACTCTATACTGAATCGTCGGCTTGTTATATATTTCTAAACTTAATAAAAAAGCTTCCTGGCTTTTGTTTAATAACAACTTGGATAATCGCTTCATATTATATTAATTTATCCTTCATTTCTTTTATTCGTCTTAGATCGCCCTCTGTAAATACCGGTTGCCCTTTAAAATCACGCTTAGGCGTAACCCACCCCTTCTTTATCCAATAATAAAGCCCTTGTCGAGTTAAACCTAATTCTTTTGCCGCTTTTGATAGGTTATATCGTTTTTCCATGTTACCTGGCTATACGCAATTTTAAAAAATTAGCTTAGTCATACTCTTCAATTAATTTCAATTGCCCCTCGATCAAATACTCCCATACTTGTGTACATTTAGGTGGTATATCTGCATAAACCCTACCATTATCGGATGGAAACGACTCAAAATCAATTCTCCCTATCCCCATCCAATAATGCCTACACAATGAAGCATATTGATTATTAAAGGAATCCAAAAGATTTCTGTCTTTTGCCCAAATCAAAAGCTCTCTATATGTGTTCACAATATTAATGTTATGCCTAGAGACTCTATTTAAATTATGATCGATAAGATTATAGCGGCAAATTCTCCCATCATGCCAATCATAATAATCTGCCACATGTTTACAGGTATCATATAAACTAAAAGCGAAGATGCAAGATACTCGTGAAGGTAAAAGAGGACTTATTTGTTTTCTATAGATTTCTAGCAAATCTTCATCCCTTTCAAAATATCTTACCCTGCGTTCAACTACGGGGCTAACATTTCTTAATCCAGTCATAATATAATCATTTTGATAGCCTCGATAATCAAGAGACCCATTGTTATATGCTTGCACGATATCAGGATAATTCAAATTATCAAAAACTCCGCTTCTTATCACACGATCACTCGCAATATTATCAAAATCATAACGAGAATAAATAAAGAAATCTGTTGGCGCATCAACTTCGGCATTTAGCAGCTTCATGTTTGGTTTACTTTACACCTTTTGTCAGATTTTGTCAAACGATTTATTATAGGGGGAAATGGCCAATTGCCCATAGGCAACTGGCCATTTCGGGTGGGTGGGGGTTTCTTTTTTCACTCTGCTTTTTAACGACAATTAGGGAATTGGCGTGTGGACTGACGCCGCCGT
>JAQTSA010000094.1 GCA_028711575.1 Candidatus Omnitrophota bacterium
GGAAGAAGAATAAAACTTGATGAGATTGCATCAGCAACACTTGGTAAGTCAAAATCAGCAGATGGATTACAATCAATTATTTGGTGGAGACAAGGTAAGATAGATGATGTTGTCGCCTATTGTAAACAAGACGTTGTGGTAACCAAAGATGTATATGATTTTGCAATGAAAAATGGATATCTTTTATATGGCAAAAATGGTGAAAAAGAAAAAATAATACTCGATACATCTTCTTGGGAAAAACCAGTAGAAAACAATATGGCCCCTACCCTTGGGTTTTAAGTAAAAAATACCCTTATATTATAAGACCAAAATAAGCAATCCTATTGCTAATACTATTCTATAGATAACAAAAACTTTGAAACTGTTGGTTTTTAAATATTTGAGTAAAAAATCTATTGCAAACCATCCAAATATAAATGCGGTTGTTGCGCCTATTAATAAAACTGAAAATTGACCATTTATAAGACTTGGATCTTTTACAACATCGTGAACTTTAATTAAACCGGAACCAACAATAATAGGAATAGAAAGTAAAAAACTAAATCTTACAGCAGCTTCTTTTGATAAACCCAAAAAATATCCTCCAGAAATACTCATACCAGATCGTGACATTCCAGGAACAAGAGCTAATGATTGAAAAAACCCAATAATAATACTTTTACCTAGGGTTAATTCTTTTGTATTTTGTTTTTTCAAAAATCTATCTGCAACATACATGATTATAGACCCAATAACTAAAGTCATGGCGACCAAGGATATATTTCTGAAAATTGTTTCCATGTAATCTTTAACGAATAGACCTAATACAACCGCGGGTATTGTTCCAACAATAAGATAATAAGTTAGTCTGGTTTTTTGTGGATCTCTAGGTATCGGGCTGGCGAATAAAATACGAGCCTATGGTCTGCAGGATAAAGGCGCCGATACTGTTGAGGCTAATGAGCTGTTAGGGTTTGCTCCTGATTTACGGGATTATGGTGTTGGCGCTCAAATTTTGGTAGATTTGGGTGTAAAAAAAATACGGCTTCTAACTAATAATCCCAAGAAAATAATAGGTCTTGACGGATATGGCCTCGTGATAACAGAGCGGCTTCCGATTATGGTTGGCCATTGCGAACATAACCGGAGATATCTGGAAACAAAAAAGAAAAAAATGGGTCATATTTTTTAGATAAAAAGTTAAAGGATGTTATCCAGTAATTGATAAACCTGATACGATTTAAAGCGGGGGTAAATTATGAAAGAGATAAAAGGCGATTTTTCTGGTAAGGGCAAGAAAATAGCGATCGTTATTTCTCGGTTTAATGAATTTATAAGTAAAGAACTACTGAGCGGCTGTCTTGACGCTCTTTTAAAAACTGGTGTTTTAGAAGACGATATTATGGCTATTTTTGCTCCGGGAGCGTTTGAAATACCGCAGATCCTCGCGAAATTAGACACGAAAAAATTTGACGCGATTATTGCTTTAGGCGCTGTGATTCGCGGTGATACTCCTCATTTTGATTATATAGCGGCCGAAGTTTCTAAAGGCGTAGCTACAATTTCTATTGCCCAGAAAATTCCAATCGTTTTTGGCGTAATTACTGCCGATACTTTGGAACAGGCTATTGAACGGGCTGGAACAAAACAGGGCAACAAAGGACGGGACGCGGCTTTATCAGCTTTAGAGATGTCAAACCTCTATTCTCAGTTATAAGTCTAGCAAGAGCGATAGCGTCTGATTTAGATAATTTTTTGGTATTTATTAACTTTTATAATAAACGGTATAAAATACCTGTTATTCTGACAATTTAAATATTATGCGTTTACGTTCAAAAGCGAGAGAGGTCTCTTTACATCTTCTCTACCAGATTGAAATTACTAAACAGGATTTTAATTCTGCTTTTCAGATTTACCTAACCGGTCGTCCTCAAAAACAAGAAGTAGTGGATTTTTCTTTATCTCTTTTGGAAGGGGTATGCCAAAATATGGCATCAATCGACGATTTAATAAAAAAACATGTAAAAAATTGGGAAATCGACCGGATGGCGATAGTTGACCGTAATATTTTAAGAATTGGATGTTATGAGCTAATGTTTCTTGTTGATGTTCCTCCGAAAGTTACGATCAATGAAGCTATTGAGTTGGCAAAAAAATTCGGAGATATGGATTCTCCCAGGTTTATTAACGGAATTTTAGATAAAGTTTACAAGGTTGAACAAACTAAAAAAGGTCAAAACAAAAATCTTCCGCGGGATGAATGATTTTTTAAACGGTTATTTTTAATTACTTACCTTTAGCTTTTTCGTTAGAATTAAAGTTTTAATCTAAGAAATTTTTATTATCAAGGGTTTTCATGGATTATTGCGATTTACATATTCATTCTACGCATTCTGACAGTGCTTTAACTGTTAAAGAAATAATTGAGAAAGCGAATATTCGTGGTCTTCGGGCTATAGCCTTGACCGATCACGATACTGTCAGCGGATTAGATGAAGCCAAGGATTTAGGCTCCAGCCGCGGGATTGAGGTTATCAGCGGCATTGAAATCAGCGCTCAGCACTTTGATTCGGAAATACACATTCTTGGTTATTTTATAGATCATAATGCGCCGGAGATTAAGAGCGCTGTCGCCACAATTGGAAAGTATCGTTTAGAGAGGATTCTAAAGATGCTTGAGAAACTGAATGAGTTAGGGGTCGCTCTTTCTCAGGAATTGTTGCTTGCAAGAATAAAAGATTCTATTCCGACCAGGCTTCATTTAGGTCTTGCTTTAATTGAAGCCGGTTACGGCACAAATTTATCTAAGGTTTTCAAAAAATATCTTTCTCCGGGAAGGCCGGCCTATATTTCGAGATTTAAGTATAGTGTTAAGGACGCCTGTGATCTAATTAAGTCGGCCGGAGGTTTACCTTTTTTAGCGCATCCCCATATTATCCGTGACCAATCCTGGGTTGAGGAATTCATCGCTTTTGGTATAGCTGGTCTTGAGATAGAATATTTTAAGATGCCGGCGGTGAAAAGAATGGTTTATAATAATATGTTGAAAAAGTATGATCTGTTGCGTAGTGGAGGTTCTGACGCTCATGGTAAGTATAAACCATTTATTGATATTGGTGATATACCGGTGTCTTATGATTGTGTGCTGGATATGAAGAAGCGTTTAAAACTTTAAAACTTTAAAAATTTAGAACGTTAATTTATAATGAAACTGATAAAAGACGACTCATTCTTTATGAGCCTGGCGATAAAACTCGCCTTGAAGGGCGAGGGCAAAACCCAAGCAAACCCGATGGTCGGGGCGATAATTGTAAAGAATGGAAGAATAATATCTCGTGGTTACCATCGCCGGTTCGGCGGTCCGCATGCTGAAATTGTTGCTTTTAAAAACAACAAAAAGGCTAGTAAAGGCGCGACCCTTTATGTTAATTTAGAGCCTTGTTGTCATTTTGGTAAAACCGGGCCGTGCGTTGAGGCGATTATCTCTGAAGGTATTAAACGGGTGGTGATCGCAACTCCTGATCCTAATCCTTTGGTTAACGGTAAATCAATTTCTTTTTTAAGAAAAAAAGGAATCAACGTGACTGTCGGGGTCTTAAAAGACGAGGCAAAACGGATAAATGAAGTTTTTTTTAAAAATATGGAGACCGGTTTACCCTTTGTTGTCACGAAAACCGGACAAAGTCTTGATGGTAAAACGGCCACTCGTTTGGGCGAATCAAAATGGATAACTTCTTCTTTTTCCCGGGAGCTGGTTAAGGAGTTAAGAGATAAATATCGCGCTGTTTTGGTCGGCGTAAACACCGTTATTGCTGATGATCCGACTTTAGAAGGTTTTAAAACTTCGCCCTATAAGATTATCGTTGACCCTGATTTTCGAACACCGCTTAATTGTAAGTTGTTACGAAATTATTCCGAAAAAACGATTATAGTTACGGCAGTTGGAACCAAAATAAAAAAAACAAATTTTAAAGGAACAATTATACAGATAAAACGAAACAAATCCGGCGATTTATCTCTGAGAGCAGTGTTAGCCGCGTTGTACGGCGAGGGAATAACTTCTATTTTTGTTGAAGGCGGATCGGAAACTTTAGGAAAATTTTTTGATTCAAAGCTTGTTGATAAATCTTATTTTTTTATTGCTCCGAAAATTTTAGGCGGTAAAACAGCTTTAGCATCTATCGGCGCGATCGGCGTTTCTCAATTAAAAAAAGCTGTAGTTATTTCTAATCTCAATGTTGAAAACAGGGGTTGTGATATTCTCGTTTGGGGATATCCGATTTTTCAATAAAGGTCATCCTCAATTTGACGGTGATTACGCCAATCGGCGAAAAAAGACGGGGCTGGCATTATTTGTATTTATAATTTAAATAACTAAAAACATGAAAGAATTTGACGATTTGGTTGAGATTGTTAAAGTTTTGCGTTCCAAGAAAGGCTGTCCCTGGGACCGGGCTCAGAAAGTTAAAGATTATAAAAAATACCTATTAGAAGAAGCTTACGAATTGATTGAAGCGATTGATGGATCAAAAATTACCTCGATTCAGGAAGAATTGGGAGACTTGTTTCTGATTCTTGTCATGGTTGCTCAGATTTTTCAGGAAAAAGATAAGTTTTGCGTAAAAGATTCATTAAAGCTTATTAACCAAAAACTTATTTTGCGTCATCCCCATGTTTTCTCGGACAAAAAACTTAAAAATAAAAAAGAAGTCTTAGAGTACTGGGTAAACAGTAAAGCGAAAAAAAAGAACCGTAAAACGGTTAAAGAAAGGATACCTCAATCCGCGCCGTCTTTGTTAATGGCAGAGATCCTAATTAAAGAAGTTAGCCATTTAAAACGAAATAGCCTCGTGTCTCAGACGGTTTCTGATCCTAAAAACAGTAAGATCTCTTTAAAACAATCATTCGCTGAACTTAATCTTCAAGATAAGGCCTCGTTTGCCGGTTTTTTATTTTCTTTTTGCCAATACGCTCATCTTCATAAGATCTCTTTAGAGGATGAATTACGCAGCTTGGTTTTGAAAAAGGCTGAAAAAATTACTTATAAACCCTGAAATTTCAGCCAGTTTTTTATAAAAGAGTGGATAAATAAGGATTTTTGCTATATAATAACCTTCATGGAAAATCAGAGAAAATTAATACGCCTTGATGTCGGGGATTTTTTGGAAATTAGAGCTCTTGATAATCAGGTCAAGAAAGTGAAAGCTCAGGTTAAAGATTTTTCGCTTATGGGTGTATGTTTTTCTTCGGAGATGGAATGGAAGAAGGACGATATCCTGCTGATTGACTACTTTATTCCTCAGGAATTAGATTCGGTTTTACTTAAGATAATAGTCAAATGGTCTGAATTTATTGACGCGGAACAGGGATATTTCTGTGGCGGAGAAGTTATTGAAGTTGAAGAGAAAAAAATGGAAAAATTCGCCAGCTACTATTATCAGCGGTTAAAAGAACGGTTTTTGTAAGTTCCCGAATCGATTCCCTAACGCTTTTAATATTTCACTTCCAGTCATTGATTCTTATATAATTTTATAATTACTTTCAGTTTCTTAAGGATCATGAGCAAAGAGACTAAACAATTGATAGAATCTCCCGAAGTTGTTGTCGTCGAAGCTTCCGCCGGTTCAGGCAAAACCTACGCTTTAGCCAAACGTTATGTAAACATTCTTATTAACTCAAGTCTTAATAAGGATTACATTCCTCTAAGGAACATTCTAGCTATTACTTTCACAAATAAAGCGACTCTTGAAATGAAGGCTCGAATACTTGAATTATTGAAAAGGATAGTTTTTGATGATTTTGAGAATTCTGCCATAGCTAACGATATATACTCCTGTTTTTCGCTGCCGAAATCTCAAGTTAGAGATAAGGCCCTTGCGGTTATGGACAAAATTGTCGGCCATTACAGCTTTTTTCAGGTAAGAACGATAGACAGTTTTATAAATAATTTATTGTTGGGCTGTGCTTTAAAAATAGAGCGCTCATCAAAATTTCGGATTGAACGTGATTGTAAGGAAAATATCTCTTATTGTTTAGATTGGTTGATCGAACAAGCTTCAGCAAACAGTGAAATCTTTGATTTACTGGAAGAATTTCTCGAACACTACCTTTTTGTGGAGAATAGAAAAGGCTGGTTCCCTAAAGAGGATATCTTATCACTGATGGTTTCACTTTTTCAAATGAGCAATAAGTACGGCCGGCTTTATCATGATTATAAAGGCAGTAGTGCCGATTTGATTAAAGCTAAGAAAAAATTATTTGAAAAAATAAGAGAGTTAAGTGACCCTTTTTGCGAGGGAATGAACAAAATCGCTCAAAAATCGATAAAGAAGTTTGTTGATGACGATAAACCTATTTTTGAAATCCGCGCTTTCCCTAAAAGTTTTTTAAAAGATTCGCCGCCACTAAATAAAAATGTTAAATGTTCACTTAGTTATTTAGATAAATGGACTGCGGCACATAGTTTGATCCGCGAAGTCGTGGAATTAGAATCAACGATTTCTTATAATCCCTATATTAAATTGTTTCATCGCTTGTTAATCTTGTTTCAGGACATGGCTAAACAGGAAGACGTATTGTTTTTAGAAGAGCTTAACCGCCAGGCTCGCTCTTTGTTTGATGATGACGGGATGACAGTCGCTGAAATATATTATCGTTTAGCCGCCCGTTTTAGGCATTATCTTATTGATGAGTTTCAGGACACTAGTTCTCTCCAGTGGCAGAATTTATTTTTAATGGTAGAAGAGGCTCTCTCCAGCGGAGGAACCCTTTTTTATGTCGGCGATAAGAAACAGGCGATATATCGTTTCCGAGGAGGAGACGTAAGTTTGTTCGATAAGATCAAAGATCAGTTTGTTCATTTTAACGTTAAGCTTAAAAGGTTAGAAAAAAATTGGAGAAGCCAAAAACAAATAGTCGAGTTTAATAATAAAATATTTTCTAAAGAAAACTTGAAAGAGTTTTTAGAGTCCAGTGAAATAGCTGAAGAACTGAACGGTTCGCAAACTGATATCGACGAAATCCTTGAAATCTTTTCCGATTCGTCTCAGGAGTATAAAGAGAATAACTGTAACGGTTATGTTTATATTGAAAGAATAGAAGAAACGAACCAGAAACAGCGTGATGATATAGTCTTAGATAAGGTGGTTTCATTGATAGTCGAATTAAGAGACCGCCGGGGGCTTAAT
>JAQTSA010000095.1 GCA_028711575.1 Candidatus Omnitrophota bacterium
CGACGTTACTCCAACTGGGTTATCGGCTTTAGAGTTTGCCGACCAATTACTGAAACAGCAGATGGTTTCCTGTATTCCAGCTGAATCTTTTGGTATCGAAGGATATATCCGTTTGAGTTTCGCTACCGGCAACGGTCAGATTAAAAAAGGTGTGGCAAGAATCACCGATTTCTTAAACGGTATTTGATTTTTTTCAACTTTTTTTTTGTGCGCCTTCTTTATATTTAAAATCCTGCCTTTTGTTTGTTTTCTTAAAATTTGTCTATGATTTTTAGGGAGTTTCAGGTAAAATAGTAAAATACTATAATCAGATAAATAAGCCTTTAAAGTTTTATGAATAAAACAATAATCGAAAAAATAATTTCAGAAAAAGCGAACAAGACTTCCGGGTCTAAAACCACTCAGCGTTGTCGTCTGGATTTCTTTTTTTCTCAGGACAGAACGTCCGATGATATTATTAAGGTTTTATCTCAATTAAAACTAAGAATTAAAAACCCAAAAATTTATGCTATGGTAATTGACCATAGCAGTCCGTCACCGCGAGAGAGTATCTCGGCTGATCATGCTCTGATGCGAGATTTTGCCGCTAGAAAAAATATTTTGTTTTTTGATTCCGGTTCCGGGATCTCAACCCATCTTTTAATAGAAAAAGCGCTTTTAATTCCCGGCCAACTTGTTTTGGCTGCTGAATCTAACCCCGGTACTTTCGGCGCTTTAGGTATTGCGGCTAAAACTGCTTATGGCAAAGATTTTGCTATAGCTTTATCTACCGGTTATATTGATATTACTGTCCCTGAGACAATAAAGATTAATCTTTTTGGCAAACTGTCTTCGGGTGTTTATGGTAAAGACCTTATTCTTTATCTGATGAAGACATTATCCGAAACTGATCTTTCCGGCAAGGCTTTAGAGTTTTCAGGAAACGGCCTTAAACAATTATCAATCGACCAAAGATTAACTATTTCGAACATGGCTTCTTCTTTAAAGGCTGAATTCGTTTTTATTGATGTTGATGCCAGAACTATTAATTATTTCAGAGAAAAAACAGGCACTAAAATAAAGCCTTTATCGGCGGATAAAAATTGTCATTATTTTAAAATAATTAATCTGGATATATCTAAAATCACACCTTGTTTAGCTCAACCGGATAAGGTTAAGAATGTAATTGAAGTATCTAAAGTCAAAGGTCTCAGCATTAACCAGGCCTTTTTAGGAAGCTGTTGTAATGGAGGAATCGAGGATTTAAAAATCGCGGCAAAAATATTAAAAGGAAAAAAGATAAAGTCCGATGTTAAATTTTTTGTTGCGGCTGCGACTTTAAGTGTTTTTAAGGAAGCTTTAGCTAAAGGTTATATCAAGATTTTTCTAGATGCCGGAGCGATGATTTTACCGCCAGGATGTGGCCCTTGCGCCGGGATGCATCAAGGAGTACCAGCCGACGGAGATGTTGTTATTTCAACGGCTAATAGGAATTTTGAAGGTGCCATGGGTAACATTAAAAGTAAAATATATTTAGCCTCACCAGCGACTGTTGCTGTATCAGCTTATAAAGGCAGGATTACTGATCCGAGGGTATATGCCTAAGGGGGAGGGAGTGATTGTATGGTAAGTATTAACTCGTTGTTAAAACTATCAATGGAAAAAAAAGCCAGTGATATACATATAACTGTTAACAGTCCGCCGGTTTTACGTGTTGATGGTTTTTTAGTTATTACCAGTTTGCCGGTTCTAAATGCCGATGATACAAAAGCTATTGTGTATTCTATTTTGAATGATGAACAGAAGTCGATTTTAGAAAAAGATAAGGAATTAGACTTATCTTTTTCATTGCCGGATATGGACCGGTTTCGGGTTAACGTTCATTATCAGAAAGGGACTGTTGAGGCCGCGTTGCGGCGTGTCCCTCATACGATACCTAAACTAGAAGATTTAGGGATTCCAAAAATTGCTTATGACTTTATTCGTAAGCCGAACGGATTAGTTCTTGTTACTGGTCCGACCGGGACTGGTAAGAGTACTACCATGGCAGCGATGCTTGACGTTATAAATAGCGAGCGGGCTGAAATGATTGTCTGTATCGAAGATCCAATAGAGTTTTACCATACTAACAAAAAGAGTATTGTTAAACAGCGAGAAGTTTTTGCTGACACCCATTCTTTCCCGGAAGCTTTACGCCGTGTTTTGCGTCAAGATCCTGATGTGATTGTCGTAGGTGAAATGCGTGATTTAGAAACTATCTCAACTACGCTTACAGCCGCTGAAACCGGACATTTAGTTTTAGCAACCTTGCATACACCGGATGCTCCGCAAACTGTGCAAAGAATTATTGATGTTTTTCCGCCCTATCAGCAAAAGCAGATTCGGGTTCAGCTGGCCGATTGTCTTCAGGCTGTCATTTCTCAGATTCTTCTTCCTACGGCAAAAGGTAACGGCCGTATCTTGGCGACCGAAGTTATGGTTGCCACTCCCGGCATAAGGAATTTGATCCGTGAAGGAGAAGTGGCTCAGATTCCGTCTTTGATACAGATGGGCGCTCAGCATGGAATGTATACGATGGACAAGAGTTTAAAAAATCTTTGTAATAAAGGGATTATAACTAAAGAGGTCGCGATAAATAAAGTTAAAAATATTATGGAGTTTGAAAACCTTTAAGTTAAAAGGTTTTTGTCTGAATATAGCTTTTTTATCAGTGATGAAAAATAGATCAGGTTAATGATTAAAAAAGTCACAATTATTGGTAGCGGTGGTGTCGGTAGCGGTGTCGCTTTTCATCTGTTAAGTCTTTTACCTTTAAAAGAGATCGTCTTGCTTGATCTTTCCGGTGACTTAGCCAAAGGTGTTGCTTTGGATTTAGAAGATACCCGGGGTTTTTTGAATTTTTCCACCAAAATTACCGGCAGCAAAGATCTATCTCAGCTAAAGGATTCAGATATTGTTGTTATTACTGCCGGAGTAGCAAGAAAAGACGGCATGACTCGTTTAGATCTACTAAAAATTAATTCTAAAATAGCTATAGATCTTTCAAGACAGATAAAACGGTTTGCTCCTTTTTCAGTTGTGATCACGGTCACTAATCCCTTGGACATGATAACTTATTTTGTTTCTAAAGAAACCGGATTTTCCCGCGGTAGAGTTCTTGGTATGGGGTCATCTCTAGATACATCAAGGCTTATGAATATTATTTCTAAGCGTCTTAAAATATCAACCTCTTCGTTAGAAGGTTTTGTCTTTGGTGCCCATAGTAAAGATATGATAGTTTCAAGTCAACGTCTAAAAGTTAATGGTCAGCCTCTCGACAATTTTGAGAAAAAAGAAGTTATTGAAAAAATAATTGAGAGTGTTCAGATGCGAGGCGCTGAAATTGTAAAGTATTTAAAGACTCGAAGTGCAACCTTTGCTCCTTCTTTGTCCTGCGCTCATCTCATAAAGGCTATCGCTTTAGACAGCAACGAAATTATTCCGGTATCAGCTTTGCTGGACGGGGAATATGGCCTAAAGGATGTTTGTGTTGGTGTACCTTGCCTTATAAATCGTAAAGGTATCGAGAAGATAATTGAGATAGACCTGACTGATGATGAAAAAGAGGCTATTCTTAAGGTTAAGCAGTCTTTTAAAGAATGTATGATTTAGCAATAATTGGTTCTGGTCCTGCCGGCCTCGCGGCAGCTAAGGCGGCTGTTAAGCGGAATCTTTCTGTTGTTTTGGTTGAAAAACAAGAAACCCTTTTAGGCGGTACTTGTCTTAACCGGGGTTGCATTCCTACCAAGTTTTTACTTAAAATTGATCCTTTAAAAGAATGGGCACAGCTAATCGAAGAGAAGAATCTGCTGGTAAATAAGATTAGACAGCCGTTAAAACTCTATCTTGATAAATTGGGTATAACGCTTAAGCTTGGTCGGGCTAGTTTTATTAATTCGACGACAATTGCTGTCGATGATCAGCATATATCTGCGAAGAACATTCTTGTCGCGACCGGATCGACTCCCCGCCGCCCGTTTCAAGAGAAAAGAGTCTTATACGCTGAAGAGATGCTTGATAGCCCTGATATTGGCCAATCTGTCTTAATAGTTGGTGCCGGTTATATTGGCCTAGAGTTTGCCTGTCTTTTAAATCGATTAGGTAGAAAAGTTCGGGTTGTTGAAAAAGAAAAGTCAATTTTATCCGCTTTTGACAACAGTTTGTCAAAAAGATTAAAAGGGTTGTTGTTGCGCAATGGTATCGATATTTCCTGTGATTTTAACGTTACCGATAAGGATTTTATTGCTTATGATACGATTATCGCATCGGTATCACGAGAACCTAATACTTTCGAACTTAACCTTGAATCGGCGGGGGTTGAGACAAAAAACGGCTGGATAATAACTGATCAGTATCAACGTAGTTCAAAGGAAAATATCTATGCTTGTGGCGATGTGACCGGGGTGAAAATGCTGGCATATACTGCCGAATATCAGGCCGAAGTTGCTGTAACCAATATCGCTGGCCAATCCAAAACTGTTGATTACCGGGGAATACCGGAATGCGTTTTCGCGATACCTCAACTGGCTATTGTCGGAGCATCGGAACAAAAGCTAAAAGAGTTAGATGTTCATTATCGAGTGTTTCAATCTAATTTTCTGAAGTTTTCCTCCAGTTATGTTTATGGTGATACTGATGGATTTGTAAAAGTTCTAGTTGATGATGACAACCGGATTTTAGGTGCCGGAATTATTTCTAATTCGGCTTCGGAACTTATATCTATTTTTTCGATCGCCTTAAAATGTAAGTTAACTCTTTCAGATATTTCCAAAAATATTTTTATTCATCCTACTTTAAGCGAAATAATTCCTTTATTCTTAAAGGAAATTTAATCTTCGCCTTATTTAAAAATTATGATTATAAAAACTGAAAACTCCGATATCCAGAGTTATCTGGAAGACACAGCTAATATCTCCGGCCGGGCTGAGATACTTTATATTACTGAGTCAAAGAAGGATTTAATTGAGGCTGTTAGTTTATGTCGTAAAAATAAAACCCCTTTAACCGTTGTTGCCGGTAAAACCGGAACGACCGGCGGATGTGTTTCCTATTCTGGGGCTTTAGTCTCTACTCTTGGGCTGAACAAAGTTCTAAATATTGATCAAAAAACCTCTACCGTGACAGCTTTAGCCGGTGCTACCATAGAGAGTTTAGAAGGGAAACTAAACCAGAAAGGCTTAACCCAACGGGCTATTCCTACTGAGCCGTTAGCTACGATCGGCGGCGCGGTCTCAACTTCAGCGTCTGGTGTTAGAGGCTACGGATATGGTTCTATCCGCAATCATGTAGTTGGTTTGGAAGTTGTTTTATCGAGTGGCGAAATATTAGCTATTGAGCGCGGGAAAATATTTTCCGATATACGGTATTTTAAATTTAATTTAAATTCCCGGGAATATTGTTTTAAATTACCGACATATATTATGCCTTCAGTAAAAACTCAGGCCGGTTATTATGTAAAAGATAATATGGATTTAATCGATCTATTTATCGGTAGTGAAGGAACTTTGGGGATAATTTATTCTGTAACCCTAAAAGTTCAAAAGTTGCCCTATAAAATTTTTGATGGCCTTATCTTTTTTTCTTCAGAGGAAGATAGCCTGTCCTTTGTTAAAACAGTCAAATCCCGAAAAAAAATCAGATTAGTTTCTCCGTCTTCTTTGGAATTTTTTGATGAGCGTACTCTATCTTTCATCAGAGAAGATTATCCCTGGATTCAGGATGCTAAATCTGCGGTATACTTTGATCAGGAAACCCTAAACGAAGAAGACTTTGACCGGCTTTTAGATATCTGGGCCGAAATCATTGAACAATCTTTAGCTTTAGCGGATAAGACTATTCTAGCTGATACATTTGATCAGAGGAGAAAAGTCTTTGAGTTTCGCCATAAGATCCCTCAAAAAATAAATGAGGTTTTAAGACAAACCGAAAGAGTAAAGGTTGCGGCAGATATTGCTGTCAGCGATGATAAATTCGATGAGATGTACTCTTTTTATAAGGAACAGGCTCAACTCTCAGGGATAGATTATGTTAATTTTGGACATATTGGCGAAAACCATCTTCATTTTAATTTTCTGCCAAAAGATGAAGCCGAAAACAGGGTTGCGCGCGATTACTTGAAAATATTTTGTGAAAAAGCTGTCTCTTTAGGCGGAACAGTTTCTGCCGAACACGGTATCGGTAAAATAAAGAAACCTTATCTGAAAATACTTTATCAAGATAAATATATCAAGGAAATGGTTGAGCTAAAGAAGTATTTTGATCCGAATTGTCTTTTTGGTCTGGACAATATTTTCGATAAAGAGCTTTTATTTTAAGTTTAAAATTATTTTATGAAAAAAGAGTTAGAGGTTGTTGCGGCTTTAATAAAGAAGAAAAAGCGCTTATTCCTTTGTAAACGCAAGACTGACGACCGTTATGGCGGTCTATGGGAGTTTCCCGGCGGATGCATTGAAAAAGGTGAAACTCCTGAAATGGCCATTGTCCGTGAACTTAAAGAAGAAGTCGGGTTGAATGTCCGGCCAAAGGATCTAGTTTTTAAGGTCGATGATGAGGATGAGTCTTTGATTATACATTTGACTCTTATCGCTTGTGTGGTTGAGGGTGGCATCGCTCGGCCGATAGATTGTGCGGAATTAGGTTTTTTTAACTTTGCAGAAATTGTTTCGCTGGATATTGCCCCGGTGGATAAGAAAATAATTGAATATCTCAAGG
Source organism: Candidatus Omnitrophota bacterium (assembly GCA_028711575.1). GTDB lineage: Bacteria > Omnitrophota > Gorgyraeia > Duberdicusellales > 4484-171 > JAQTSA01. The sequence goes on from JAQTSA010000095.1 coordinate 6,730, forward strand.
ACAATGATCCTACTGGATAGTCTATTTTTAAAAAGGCCGGAAATATTTGAGCTCTTTACCTGTAAAGGTAAGAAAATATAAAGTTATATCAAATTTAGACAAAGGAGTATCTATGGAACGAAAGGCTGAGTTAACTGGGAGAAAAAGACTTTTATCGATACTAAAAAAAGACGCTTATATGAAAAAGAGGATCACTTTAGCTTCTGGTAGAACGAGTGATTTTTATATTGATGTTCGCAAAGTCCATCTTACGCCGGAAGGGCTTTCTTTAATTGTAAAGCTAATCTGGCCGTTAATTAAAAAAGCTCGGGTTTCGGCTGTTGGCGGGCCTACTTCCGGTGCTGATCCGATTGTC
>JAQTSA010000096.1 GCA_028711575.1 Candidatus Omnitrophota bacterium
ATCTTAGCCGATTTGCCGAAAGAGGAAGAGTTGATGAAAATTCCTGATTATATGGACTATTATCTATCGATCAGAAATCGGATAAAATATTTCGTTTATCAGAACCGTTCCGGACTGTCTCTGATCGGTGACGTCCGCTTTCACTTTATCGTTGAAAATAGCGGCCAGGTTTCTCAGGTTTTTTTCGATCAATCGTTGCGAGATAATGATCAGATTGAGAAGGTTGTCCTTAAAAGCCTCAAAGACGCGGCACCTTTCTCTTCTTTCCCGGAAGGTTTAAAAAAACATGAAAGTGTTCCGATGAGTATGTCGATATCTTTTTTTTCCCGGTAATCTTTCTTGAATCTTGACATCTTTGCCGGCTGTTGCTATTCTGTCTAAGCTAATAACAGTTTCTTTTTAATGATATTTGTGATTTTAATATTTATTTTGGGGATATTATGGTTAGGAATCCGGTAGTTAGCGGTCAATTTTATCAAGATAAAAGCTCTGAACTTTCAAAAGAGATCGAAGTCTTAACGCCTAAGCTTCATCAAAAGACTAAAGCTCTTGGTTTGATCTTACCGCATGCCGCCTATCTCTATTCCGGACGGGTTGCCGCGACGACAGTTAGCGGTGTTGTGGCAAAAAGAAGAATTTTAATCTTAGGTCCTAATCACAGCGGGATTGGACCTGATTTTTCTCTTTGGTCAAAAGGGGCCTGGCGGATTCCGTTTGGCGATATTGAGATTGATGAACAAATGGCTCAATCAATATTGTCTAAAGATGATTTGATTAAAGAAGATCAGTCGGCTCACCTTTTTGAACATTCAATCGAAGTGCAGCTGCCGATTTTAAAAAAAATTTTTGGCTCCTTTTCTTTTGTTCCGGTTTGTTGTCAGATTAAAGATTTAAAAACTTACGAAAAGGCAGCCAACCAAATATATCAGGGCGTGCGTCTCTTCAAGGAGGACCTTCTGTTGGTCGCTTCAACTGATATGACTCACTATGAGACGGACGCCTCAGCCAGGAGAAAGGATAGAGCTGCCTTAGAAAGTATCGTTGGCCTCGATGAGTCCCGGTTATTGGATATGGTTTCTTCAATGAATATTAGTATGTGCGGTGTTTCAGCGGTTGCTGTTTTTTTGAGGTGTTGTAAATTATTAGGGGCGACGAAAGCTTCGGTGTCTTTATATGAGACAAGTGCTGTTGCTTCCGGGGATGATAGTTCTGTTGTCGGCTATGCCGGTGTCGTGGTAAGTTAGGAGATGCATTATGGATGAGCAAGAACGAAGGGATATTGATTCTAAGTGGTTAGAACAACAAGAAAGAGACAAAAAAAGCAAAGCTGATTCGGGAGGGATTTATCATCAGCCGACCTTTACTATTTTTTTGTCGTCAATGAGTATGCAGGCGATGATAGCTCTGGGAAGAATGGCAAATCCGGTGACTAAAACTACCGATAAAAATCTTGAACAAGCCCGGTTTTTGATCGATACTTTAGCTATTGTAAAAGATAAAACTAAAGGTAATTTGTTAGAAACTGAGCGTTCTTTGATTGATGAATCGCTGTATAACTTAAGGATAATGTATTTAGAAGAAAATGAAAAGGAGGTCTAGATGCGGGAAGAATTAATTAAAATTTTGGCTTGCCCGGTATGCAAAACTGATGTTTCTCAGGAAGGGGAAAAAATTGTTTGCAGCTGTTGCGGGAGAAGCTTTCCAATAAGAAATGGTATCCCGGTTATGCTTGCAGATGAAGCAGAAACTAATTTAAAGGAGACTGATGATGGAAAATAAGGATATTACCGTTCTTATTATTCATGGTCCTAACTTACATCTTTTGGGCAAACGAGAGCCATCGATTTATGGGAGTTTTTCGCTTAATGATATAAACTCTAAATTGGAAGAAAAAGCGTCAGCGAAAGGATTTAAATTGTTAATTTGTCAGTCTAATTCGGAAAGTGAGATCGTTGATAAAATAACTAATGCCGAATATGATTATTTGATAATTAATCCGGCAGCATATACTCACACATCAGTCGCTATTCGTGACGCTATATTAGGAGTTAACAAGCCTACCCTGGAAGTCCACATATCTAATATTTACAAACGGGAAGAGTTTCGAAAGAAATCGATGATTTCTGATGTAGTGGCGGGAGTTATCACCGGATTAGGTGTTGATAGTTACATCTTAGCGCTTGAGGCATTGCCGTTACAACAATAAAACAGGATTTTTTGTGAATAAAAGAATTAAAACTTGCCTTAAAGCCCTTAAAGAAAATTCTTTAGACGCTATTCTTTTGTCGGATTGGGCAAATATCAGTTATCTTAGCGGATTTAGAAAAGCCGAAGGCTATTTGCTTGTTACTAAGACTGAAGGTCTGTTTTATTTTACAAGCAAATTGTATCGTGAAGAGGCAAAAAAGATCAAACTTTGGAATACTGTTGATTGTAACCTAGGTATTTTTAATTCAGTCTCAAAGATCATTAATCGGTATCAGCTAAAGACGGTTGGATTTGAAGCAAAAAAAATCACAGTTTTTGAAAAAAATCTTTTAAGCGAGATTTTATCAAAAACGGTTAAATTAGTCCCAACACTAGATTTTGTAATGAAACTGAGGGCTGTTAAGTCTGCGCTTGAGATCAGCTATATTAAAAAGGCGGTCGAAATAACCAAGGAAGCCCTTGATTTTACAGCTGAAATCTATGATCAGGTTGAGAGTGAAAAGCTGTTGTCGGTTGAAATAGAAAAATTTATGCGTATTAAAGGGGATAACCGTATCGCTTTTGATACGATAGTCGCTTCCGGGAAAAATAGCTCTTTAGCTCATCATTCGCCGAAAGATACAAAACTGTATAAAAAATTTTTCATAATTGACTTAGGCGCAAAATATTATGGATATTGTGCTGACTTGACAAGGGTTTTTTTCTGCGGTAAAATGCCACCTTTGTATAAAAAGGTATATGATACAGTTAAAAAGGCGCAAGAATTAGCTGTAAACAAGATACGTCCCGGTGTCCGGGTCTGTGATGTCGATAAAGTCGCTCGCGATTTTATTGATCGAGCTGGCTGGGGTAAAAATTTTTCTCATGGTCTTGGGCATGGTGTTGGATTAGAGGTCCATGAAATGCCTTATCTTAATGGCAGCGACAAAACTATTTTACAAGAAGGAATGGTCGTGACTGTAGAGCCGGCGGTATATCTTAAAAACAAATTTGGTGTTCGTTTAGAAGATACGGTTCTTGTTGGCGCGAAAAAAGGTGAGAGGTTGTAAATGGGAATGACGATTGGAAGTATAAAGCCGTCAATTGCTTTGGTCTATAATGGCGAGTTGTATGTGGTAATTGATTGTGAACATTCAAAATTAGCTCGGGGAGCCGCTTTTTGTCGAGTCAAAATCAGAAACATGAGGTCAGCTCAAACTTTAGAATGTACTTTGCGTGATTCTGATAATGTCGAAGAAGCCTTTATTGAAAAACGTAAATTGCAGTATTCTTACAATGATGATCATCATTACCATTTTCTTGATTTAGAAAGTTATGAAAATCTTCTTTTAGCTGAGGAACGTATATCAGATAAAGTCGGATGGCTCAAAGATAATCTTGAACTTATCGGTCTTTTTTATGGTAATGAATTGCTGGATTTGGAACTGCCGACCTCAGTAGTTTTAAAAGTTGTTGAAACTGATCCGGGTTATCGTGGTAACACTGTTCGGACTGGGACTAAACCTGCTAAGCTTGAAACTGGGGTTACAGTTGGAGTGCCGCTTTTCATTGAGGTCGGCGATATGATTAAGGTTGATACTCGAACTAAAGATTATATGGAAAGGGCGTAAAATAATAAGGATAAGCGGGAGGAATTATGAATTTAGACGAACTTAAAAGTTATATCGAGTTTATGGATGAGCATAATCTTTCTGAGCTTGAAATTGAAGTTGCCGGTAAGAGGGTAAAACTTAAAAAAGATTCCGGCGGGCAGTCTTATATTCTACCGCAAATGATGCAGCAGAATGTGCCGGCTCAATTGGCGGAGAAAAGTGAAACAAAAAATGAGCGGGAAGGGTTAATTGAGATAAAGTCGCCGATGGTCGGTACTTTTTACCGGGCATCTTCTCCGGGAGCTAAGTCTTATGTTGATGTCGGTCAAAAAGTAAAATCCGGAGATGTAGTTTGTATTTTGGAAGCGATGAAGCTTATGAACGAGATAAAAGCCGAGATCAGCGGTAAAATCGCCGAAATCCTAGTCGAAAACGGCAGTCCGGTTGAGTATGGCCAGACTCTTTTTGTTGTTGATCCTGAGTAGAATGAAGTCTTTGTTTTAGTATAAGGAGAAATAAAAATGTTTTCCAAAATTTTAATAGCGAATAGAGGCGAAATAGCAATTCGAATCATTCGCGCTTGCCGTGAATTAGGTATTAAGACTGTGGCAGTTTATTCCGAAGCCGATAAAAATTCATTACATCTTGAGTTTGCCGACGAGGCAGTTTGTATCGGGCGGACTTCATCGGCTGAAAGTTATTTAAATATTTCAAGCATTATAAGCACGGCTGAAATAACCGATAGCGATGCTATTCATCCCGGATACGGTTTTTTAGCTGAGAACGCTCATTTTGCCGAAGTTTGTGATTCTTGCGGGATTTCTTTTATTGGGCCGTCGGCGGAAAATATCCAAAAAATGGGAGATAAAGTTAAAGCTAAAGAAACAATGCGCCGGGCCGGTATGCCGTTAATTCCAGGAAGCCGAGGCGCGATAAAGTCCAAGGAGGAAGCTTTAGCGGTGGCGAAAAAGATAGGCTATCCGCTTATTCTCAAGGCTAAGTCCGGCGGCGGCGGTAAGGGAATGCGGGTTTGTCATAGCGATGTCAGATTGATCAGCGCTTTAATGACAGCTCAGGCTGAAGCTGAGGCTGCTTTTGGCGACCCTGATGTTTATATCGAAAAATTTATCGAAAAACCGCGGCATATTGAAGTTCAAGTTGCCGCCGATAATTATGGTAACGCGATTTATCTTGGCGAGCGCGATTGCAGTATTCAGCGCCGGCATCAAAAAGTCATTGAAGAGACACCTTCTCCGGCGGTAAACGCTAAATTGAGAAAAAAACTTGGTGAAATGTCAATTAAAGGCATAAAGTCAGCTGGCTATTCAAGTGTCGGTACGGTCGAGTATTTGCTTGATGCTAAGGGCAATTTTTATTTTATGGAAATGAACGCCCGGATTCAGGTTGAACATCCAATAACCGAAGAAGTGACCGACATTGACCTTGTTAAGTTGCAGATCCAGATTGCTGCCGGAGAAAAACTTAAAATCAAGCAGGAAGATGTTAAAATAACCGGCCATTCAATTGAATGTCGAATAAATGCTGAGGACCCGGAGAACGGGTTTTTACCTTGTCCGGGTACCGTTGAATTCTGTTACATTCCCGGCGGTAAAGATGTGCGGGTTGATACCCATCTTTATTCCGGGTATCGAGTTCCGCCCTATTATGATTCGTTAATCGCCAAACTTATAACCAAAGGCAAAACACGTAAGGAGGTTCTTACGAGGATGTCGCGAGCTTTGGATGAATTTTTAATTGAACCTATAAAAACCACTACATCATTTTGTAAAAAAGTTATTAATGACCCGGACTTTCAACGCGGTAATTATGATACCAGTTTTCTTGAAAAATTTCTCAAGCAGGAAGAAGATCAATCCTGATTTTAGGTTAAGTCGTAATAGTTCCATTGAAAAAAGGGGAGGATAGAGAATGAGATTCCTAACAATTTTAGCTTATGTTGTTTTGTCATTATTTGTCGGTCTGATTTTGATTAATTTATCTTTTGACCTGATTCCTTTAACCGATTTCACCTTGGTCCTCAATTATTATATTTTGTTTAATCCCTGGTACAATCTTGCTATTGGCCTGATCGGTATCCTTTTGATTCTTCTGGTTGTAAGACATTTGCACGTTTTATTGGCTAACAGCTATCAGGAAAAATCGATATCTTTAGAATCAGCACAAGGAAAAGTCAGTATTACCATATCGGCAATTGAAGATATGTTGAAAAAAATGCTTGAAGCAGAGGAAAAAATATCGCATGTTCGTCCTAAAATAACGACTAAGAAAAATGACGTAACAGTTAATTTAAGGGCCTATTTAACTTCAAGCTTTAATCTTATTGAGTCGACTCAAGGAATTCAGGACAAAATAAAAACAAAGTTAGAAATGCTATTGGGTGAAAAGAAAAATATAATAGTAAAGGTCGATATCTCTAAAGTCCTTTCTAAACATCTGCCTTTAAACGAAGAGGGTGAACCGGAAGTCCCTTTCAGAAATTACTAAGCATTCAAAAGGTTAGAGATGAGACATCTTGTTGCATTAAAATATTATTCGCGCTGTGAAATAGAAGCCTTGATTCAGCTGGCTATTAAAATTAAGGATAACTTTGAAAATTATTCGCAAATCCTTAAAGGAAAAAATGTCGGCCTGATTTTTGAAAAGCCTTCTTTGCGGACAAAAACCGCTTTCTATATCGGAGCATTACAACTTGGTGCCGGAGCTATTTATTATTCACCTTTGGAAATTCAGCTTGGTAAACGGGAAAAAATCACTGATGTTTCAGCGACTTTAGCCGAATTTTTGGATGCTGTGGTTTTGAGAACTTTTTCGCACAATAATATATTAGAGTTTGCCCGGAGTTCGAAAGTTCCGGTAATAAACGCTTTGAGCGATTATTCTCATCCCTCACAGGTCTTAGCTGATATTATGACTATTTTTGAGCAAAAAGGTGATTTGAAAAAAGTGAAAGTTACTTATCTCGGTGATGGAAATAATGTCTGTAATTCTTTGTTATACGCTTTTGCGATTCTTGGAGGAAGACTGACAGTTGCTTGTCCTGATAAGTATCAGCCTGCTCAGGAAGTTTTGGATGAAGTTAAAATGTTTTCCCGGATATCTAAAGCCAGCGTTGATGTCGTTTCTTCGGC
>JAQTSA010000097.1 GCA_028711575.1 Candidatus Omnitrophota bacterium
TAAGGAAAGGCAACAATAAAACGGGGTTAGCTTTGATAACAGTAAAAGTCTGTTTCCATAAACGTTTAGCTCTATCCATCAGTTCTCCTCGTATTACGATTTACCGTAACTGGGCTTACGGTCAAAACTAGTCTTAGCGCGCCGCGTAACGCGCTTACACCCTAAACATTTTAGCTATCTATGGAATAATTGCAAGACTCAAAAAAGTCTATACTACCGGGCACCTTCACCGGTAAAAACCCGGGCGACAGTCCAAAGCATAATCTGAAAATCTAATAACCAGCCCCGTTTTTGGATATAAAACTTATCAAAACGCAACTTTTTTGCCGCGTCATCAATACTTGCCCCGTAATGATAGCGAACCTGAGCCAACCCGGTAATTCCCGGAACAACTTTAACCCGTTCGCCAAAATTAGGAACATGACTTACAATTGTTTCCATAAACTCCGGCCGTTCCGGACGAGGGCCGATCAAACTCATTTCACCCTTAATAACATTTATAAACTGAGGCAGTTCATCCAGATGCGACTTTCGTAAAAACTGTCCCAACTTAGTAACCCGCGGATCATCATCCTTTGCCCAAACCGGCCCGGTTTCAAGCTCCGCGTTATTGCGCATTGTTCTAAATTTTAAAATCTTAAACGGTTTACCGTTCAGTCCAAGGCGTTCCTGCTGAAAAAATACAGGGCCTTCAGAATCAGCCTTAACTAAAATAGCAATAATCACAAACAGCGGTGACAGCACTAAAAAGGAAATCAGCGATACGCTGACATCAAACACCTTTTTGCAGACATTATAGTTAATCCTCACCAGCCCGACGAACATGCTTGCCAGCCCTCCGCCCATAATCCAGGGCAAAGCAACGGCCGAAGAAGTCATTGAAGCTTTCTGAACGACCAAATCACTCTGAGCATAAACCGTTCCCTTAAGCCATCCAAAAACAATACCAAACACCAAAGAGACGCTGATGCCGACAACAACTGAAAAAATCAACTTAGCCGAAGCATCATCAACCTTTAAACCATTTTGAATTTTTTTAGTTAAATCAGATAAAGATTTTAAGACTTTGACTTTTTTACCTAGTATTCTCATATACCCTCCCCGCTTATGTTAAATTAAAATGTAAACGCTTTCACTCCTTTAAGCACGTTCTATGCCAATCAGCTCGGCTAAAAAAAAACAAAAATAAGAAATTTTGCTTAATCTGCAACTCGTTGTATTGAAAGAGTTTATGGATTTATTTCTTTTTACGAACACAGTTTTTGCCAAACCGCGCCAAACCGGCAAAAGACAATGATGTTTAATTTTTTATACACTTATTTACTTTATAAAAAGCAAAATCCGTAAGTCTATGTTCATGAGAGTGTTATGAAAAAATAAATTTAGACACCAAAAAACCGCCGGTGTCTATTTAAATAAAAACAAAAACTAAAAATTTAGGACTAAAAACCGATTGCATTTGTTTTAACGTTAGTTTTTGATAAAATATATGGTATGCAAACCGAACAAGATCTTTCCTTATTCGGCCTCTTCCAAACCGAGGCCGCCGCTTACCCTGAAAAAAAAGCTTTGTACTTTAAAACTGAAAACAACTATTTAAGCCTAACTTACGGAGACCTTTTATCTTTAAGCTGCAAATTAGGAAATTTCTTCGCTAACAAAGGACTGAAAAAAGGCGACCATATCGCCATTATTATGGAGAACTCGCATCTTTGGCCGATAAGCTTAATGGCCGCTCTCTCCTGCTCTCTGACAGCAGTGCCTCTAAACCCGCAACTTGATTTTATCGATATTCATTTTTTCTTAACCCACTCCAACACAAAATTCATGGTCATCTCAAAACCAATCTATGACAAGTACCGTGACGCCTTCAAAGAAAGCACTCTCGACTATTACGTCTTAGAAAACCTGGCCGCGATAAAAACCATGCCTGATTACGAACGAACGCAAAAAAAGGTTTCAGCAAAAGATAAAGATTCCGCCCTTATCGTTTACACTTCAGGAACAACTGAAGATCCAAAAGGCGTCGTTCTTTCACACAAAAATCTAATCAGCAATATCGACTCAATCAAAAAAATGAAGTTGATGAAAAAAACCGACTGCGTGATATCATTCCTGCCGCTATATCACACCTACTCATTGATGGTGACTTGTTTACTGCCTTTGCTGATCGGGGCATCAATAAGCTACCCTAAACGTCTTGAATTAACCGAAATAACCGACTGCCTTAAACAGACAAGGACTTCCTTTTTTGTCGGCGTACCGAGCATCTTTTCGCTTGTTCATGAAAAAATAAAAAAAAGAATTCAAACCCGGTCTTTATCAAGTTTTTTCCTCCAAGCGCTCATCAATCTTCTTTTTGAATTAAGAAAAATAACCGGAATAAACCTTGCCAAACCGCTGTTAAAACCGGTACACGGCTCTTTCCCCAAAGAATTAAGGTTTTTAGTCAGCGGCGGGGCCAAATTGCCGCCGCGAATTATTTTAGATTTTTTTAAATGGGGGTTTACGGTTATCGAAGGTTACGGACTCACAGAAACATCGCCGGTGGTCAGCTTTAGCCGCCCGAACAATTTAGTTCCGGAGTCAGTCGGCAAAGCGATACCCGATGTTAAAATATCAATAACCGATGCCGACGAAAACGGCATCGGCGAAATAGCTATCCAAGGCGAAAACGTCTTTAGCGAATACTATAAACAAAAAAAGATAACAACTGAAGCGCTGGAAAACGGCTGGTTTAAAACCGGAGATTTAGGGTCGATCGATAAGAAAGGTTTTCTTTTCATCACCGGAAGGAAAAAAGAAATTATTGTTTTACCGTCAGGGGAAAACATTATTCCCAGCGAAGTAGAAGCCCATTACAGTCAAAGCAAAATAATCAAAGAAATTTGTGTTTTTTCTGACGAACCGATTGAATCGTCAAAACAAGAAACATTATCGGCGGTAATCCTGCCCGACTACGAAAAACTTGCCGCCAGTCAAGTAACTCAGATAAAAGACAAAGTCCGCTGGGAAATAGAAAATTTATCAAGAACGATACTTCCCTTCAAAAGGATTCAGAATTATTTAATCATAACCGAAGAACTGGAAAAAACTCCCTTAGGTAAGATAAAACGTTACGCGGTAAAAGCTAAATATTCGCCGCTGGAAAAACAACAGGAAAAACAAAAAGAAATTTCTGAGTCCGACCAGGCTATACTCGAGGACCCAAAGACTCAAACTATCCTTGATTTTCTGACAAAGGAACTAAACCGCCCGGTTAGTTTAGCTGACCATTTAGAACTGGATTTAGGGCTTGACTCCTTAGAGCAAATCGGAATATTCATCGAACTGCAGAAACATTACGGCACCGAACTTAAAGAAGAAGATTTCACCGGACTATCGACTGTCAAAGAAGTTGTGGCTCTGTTAAAAAATACTTCTGAGACAACTGTACACAAAACAGATTCGCTCGACTGGCAAAAAGTTTTAACTCAAAACCCGGACGATAAGCTTCAGCCTTCGGTTTGCTTAACCCAATCCCTGACAGTCAAAATTTTAAGCATTCTGTTACTAGGCATTTTAAAGACTATAACCTTTATTTTTTTCCGGCTAAAAGTTAAAGGAAAAAAGAATCTTCCGAAAACCGGGCCCTACTTGATCTGCCCAAACCACACAAGCTTTTTAGACGGGCCGATTGTTGCCGCCGCTTTAGATATTAGGACAATTCTTTCAACCTACTTTTTAGGCTCAGCCGATTACTTAAACTCACCGTTAATCCGCTGGGCAAACAAATTGCTTCGTCTGGTAGCTATTGAACCAAATTCAAACATAACCGAACAAATGACGACTTCAGCGTTCATTTTAAACAACAAAAAAAACCTCTGCGTCTTCCCGGAAGGAGCCCGCTCGCCAAACGGTGAAATTTCAGACTTTAAACGGGGCACAGCGATACTAATAAAAGAGTTGAACATTCCGGTAATACCGGTTATAATCTCCGGCGCCTACGATGCCTGGCCGCCCTTTCAAAAACGCCCAAGATGTGGTACAATAAAGCTAGTTTTTGGCGAAAGAATTGAACCGCAAGATTTATCAGCTTTAGAGGGTAACGGTGACGTTTATAAAACGATCAGCGAAAAGTTGCGGGAAAAACTTATATCTCTTCAAAAATCTTTATGAGATGAATGAGAATATAGAAAAAATAAAAAAAATTCTTAACAAAGACAACCGATCCTCAGAACGGTTATCACTTAACCTACAAACAGAATTCAAGTTTTCTTCGCTTGATTCCTGGTTTAAACCGTTAGAAGTAAATAACGTCAGCGGCGGCGGGATATGCCTAACCCACACTCGCCGGGTACAAGAAAACAGAAATGTAACATTAAGGATAAAATTACCGTACCTTAAAAAACCAGTGATCATAAAGGGCACAACAAAATGGTGTAAACGATTTTCCGCTCATTCCGGCGACGGCTCACAAAAACTTCGCCCGTTTTACAGTTTGGGCATTGAATTTGAAAAAGCCGAGCACCAGGAAAAAAAGGAATTTATACTTTACTTAACACAAAACATCGTTAACTCTTTTCTTGACGAGACTGGGCACTTAAAACAATGATAAACTTATCTTTTACCGACAACAGCTCAACCACCCCTCAGCTTAGAGAATTTATTGACTCGATAGAATACCGCGTTGCCCGAACATCAAAAGAGATTGAAAAAGCCTACTACTTAGTTTACAAAGAATATTTAAAGCGCGGCTACGTCAGCGAGACAAAGTCTGAAATTAGGGCTTCAATTTATAATATTTTACCGCAAACCACGACTTTTGTATCCGCCGTAGGTGAAGAAGTTTTAGCAACAGCGACAGCAATACCCGACTCGCCTCTGGGCCTGCCAATGGACGACCTTTACTATGACAAGCTCAAACCTTATCGGGACAAAAAGGCCAAGCTCTGTGAAGCTTCAATGCTCGCCAGCAACACTGACCTGTTTAAAAGCGGAATATCAATGCTTCTACAAGCTAAAAAGCTTTTCTTTATCTTTTACTTATTTAAAGTAATATTTGACTACGCCCGTGACGTTCTCGACGTTGATTATTTGTGTATAACAATTAACCCCCGTCACTCATTGATCTATGACTTTTTACTTTTTGAAGATCTTGGCGGCTTAAAAACTTACAACACAGTTAACGGCGCCCCGGCCATCGCGAAAATTATAAACTTAAAATCTATTGAAGACGACTGTAAACGAAAAAAAAGAATGGATTTATATAGAATGTTTTTTGCTAAAGAGACCGACGAAAAACAGTTAATCAAAAAAGTTCATTTCGCGCCGCGCGACTTAAAATATTTTTTCGCGGAAAAAACTGATATCCTAAAAAAAGCAAACCCGGCGCAACTCAAATATATCAAAAGCTGCTACCCGGAATACAATTTCCAGGAAATACTTGTCTAGGCTTTATCGACACCGGAATAAAGGCTCGCTGTACTTGCGTCAAACTGTCGCGCCTTGCGGCGCTGTCCACCGATGATCACAGAGTCCCGCTACCGCGGGAAGCAAGATGATTACTGATTATACTTTTTCTTTGGAATAAAAACCTGTTTAAACTCTTGTACACAGATGATCACTGACTTCGGCTATCGCCGAAAGCAGATGATCACTGATTATATTTTTTCTTTGGTATAATCACCTGTTTGAACTCAAATGCGATCATATATCAATTTTTTAATTCTATACCTATCAAGGCTATTTCCTAATAGTACCGTAAACCGTTTATCGGTTTCGTAGCTCGTATCTTATTGTCAAACGTTCAATAGTCTTACGTCAAACAGCTGCTTTAGAAATAAATTGAAATTCATTGAAATAAATAGAAATTCGTTGTAATTCAATTACGTAATAATCAGCGTTACTCCTAAATACAACACATTTCTATCAATCTCTACCAATTTCTATCTCCTCTTCCCATCAAGGCTATTTCCTATTTACGATGTTTGACCACTGTTTGACAGTCTCTCCGAAGGCAGAGGAAGCTCTGCCGAGGAGGACGGTTTGACTATCGTTTGACTCTTCCTATGAGCCATGAGCTATGCCTGCCCTCCGAGGAGGGAGCTATGAGCTTCTCCTCTTCCCTCAAAGGCTATTTCCTAAACACCATATATCTGCGATCATCTGCTGCCAAGCCGAGGGCTTGGCTTCTGTGATCATCCGCGAACAGCGCCAAAGGCGCGAATCTGTGATCATCTGCTGCCAAGCCGAAGGCGCGGCTTTTGTGATCATCTGTGTCCAAGCCTAAATGCCCTTTTCCAAACTGTAAACCGAAAACAGGTTATCATCGACCGGACAATTATAGCTGATATTACTAAGCCGCATTTCTGTTGAATGGTTTTGAACTAAATCAGTCATTACACTATCGGTCACCGTCCAAATACCGTCTATCTCCACAAGTTCTCTTGCCGCGTACTCTTTGACCAACTGGTTCTTTTTATCGTAAAACTCGGTTTTAACTACAACGAAGCGCTGACTATCTACCCAGGACAAGCGCCGCGAATATTGCGACGTTCCGGAAACAGGCCGGCTTTCAACCACGAAACAGTCTAACCCGAGGTAATTTTCTTCTTTCAAAAGCGTATGCTCATCTTTCTTTGGCAGCCGCCGCTGCATATCTTCATAACTAAAATCGGTATTAACAAAACGAACAGTTTTTTGAGTACTGACAATTCGCCTTGTCTTTTTAAGCGCCGGTAAATAGAGATACTGGGAATCGTCCGCCCCTTCATTTTCAATAGACAAAAATTTTGTTCCTTCAATATTATTCGGTTCGGTAAACTCTAACTAAGTGCGAATTTGTTGGCCGAAATCTTTAGTCACAAGCACTAACCGCCGAACCCGTTCTTTCCCGTGTTTATCAATTAGAGTCATCGCTAACTCCGCTCTTGAAGAGTCACCGTCATAACGGTTA
>JAQTSA010000007.1 GCA_028711575.1 Candidatus Omnitrophota bacterium
AAAGATTTTTGGCGATTCCGGGTCGGTGTTTTTTACCAAAGGAATACGCCAGCCTTGGTTATAAGAAAAATTGATCTTCGGGTTCCGTCGTTTGAAGATCTTAATATTCCCGGTGAAGTTATGAGCCGGTTTTGTTCTGAGAGGCGGGGAATAGTTTTATTTACTGGTATAACTGGCAGCGGTAAGTCGACAGCTATCGCCAGTATGATAGAACACATAAACCAGAATTTGAAACGTCATGTATTAACTATTGAAGAGCCGATAGAATTTACTTTTGCCGATAAACGGGCGATTATCAATCAAAGGGAAATAGGCTCTGATGTTGAGAGTTATGCTGACGCTTTAAAGCAGTTTGCTTTGCATTCACCAGATGTTTTATTTGTCGGTAATATAAGGGATAAAGAGACTTGCCATGCCGCTTTAACCGCGGCTGAAATGGGTGTTTTGGTCTTTTCCACGCTGCATACGATCAACGCTTATTCTACGGTAGAAAGAATTATAAACTTTTTTCCGCCTCATCAGCACAATTTGATATTGAATCAGCTTTCATTTCTTCTAAAAGGGGTCTTTTCCTTGAGGCTGTTGCCGCGATTGGATACGGAAGGGCTAATCCCGGCCTATGAGATAATGACCTTGAGCCCTTCGGTTTCTCGTTTGGTGCGGGAAAACAAGATATGGGAGATCCCTAAATATATCACTAATGGTGAAATCTATGGAATGAGAAGTTTTCAGCAATGTTTATTACAACTCGTTGTAGAGGGTAAGGTAAAACCTGAAGTGGCGCTGGAATATTCCGATAAGCGAGAAGAATTGGAAATGGAGTTTAGAAACCAGAACCTGTTATAAGAATAATAGCTTGTGCCTCATCATCCAGGCCTATATTCGCCGATAAGATTAATCCTTTATAGTTTGTTTAATGATGTTATGATTATGGAAGAGCTTAAAAAAAAATTAAATCTTTTATGTTCTAAAATGGAGGGGTTAAGAAAAACTCTTCGGATTGAAATAAAAAGCGCCAGGATCAAAGAACTACAGACAATAATGGCTGAGTCGGCGTTTTGGGCTGATCCTAAATCGGCGGCTGTTGTTTTAGAGGAATTGAAAGAGATAAAATGTGATGTTGATTCCTGGGCCGCTTTGAATCATCGATTGATTGAACTTGGCGAACTGATTTCTTTAAAAGATGATTCGCTTGAGCGGGAAATCGAGGGCGAGTTAACAAAATGCGCCGAGGAAGTAGATTTTTTACGGCTTCAGTTGCTTTTTTCTGATAAATTTGATAATTGTAACGCGATCCTTGAAATTAATTCCGGGGCAGGAGGGACTGAGGCTTGTGATTGGGCTAGTATGCTGTTTCGGATGTATTTTAGATGGTCAGAGAATAAAAAATTTAAATTCAAAATTCTTAATGAAGTTAAAGGTGAAGAAGCCGGCTTAAAAAATATTACCTTCATTATTACCGGTCCTCGGGCTTACGGGCTTATAAAGTCGGAAGTTGGGGTTCATCGTTTGGTGAGAATATCCCCGTTTGATTCCAATAAACGGCGGCATACATCTTTTGCTTCGGTTGATGTTATTCCGGAAATAAAAGAAGATATCGAAATTGAAATTCAACCGGAAGAGTTAAAAATTGATACTTATCGCGCTTCCGGTGCCGGGGGCCAACATGTAAATGTTACCGATTCAGCGGTTAGGATAACACATCTGCCTACGAATATAGTCGTATGTTCCCAAAATGAAAGATCGCAGCATCAGAATAAGCATACGGCGATGAAAATTTTAAAGTCGAAGTTGTATAAGTTAAAAGAAGAAGAAAACCGGCAGGAAATGGAAAAGATTTCCGGAAATAAACAAAAAATAGAATGGGGATCCCAGATAAGATCATATGTCTTACACCCATACCTTATGGTCAAGGATCATCGGACCAGCGCTGAAATGGGAGATGCTTGGGGAGTCCTTGACGGTAAACTGGATAAATTCATTTATTCTTATTTGGATTTTTTAGCTGAATCGAAAGCCGACGATTTTAGCCTATAGGAGAAATAAATGCTTAAAAAAATTATATTCAAACGTATTCAGAAAAAAATAAATTCCTTAAAACCCAGTGTATCGATATCTCTCCATAAAGAGATGCCGTCTCCTTCTCTGCAGGCTGTTTCTCAATTAGCTAAAATTGTTGTTGAAGTCAACAAGTATGAAAAAGAACTTTTAGAAAAACCGGATTCTTTTTTCAGAGAAGTGACCGCGGAGTACAAAAATAAGATTAAAGAACAAACTAACGGGTTAGAGGGCGAAGATTTTAAAGTCGCCGCTGATAAACTGTTGGATGAAATGCTGCCTTTCTATTTCGCCTGTGTAAGGGAAGCGGCTCGAAGGACTCTTGCGATGCGTCATTTTGATGTTCAAATCGTTGGCGGGATTGTTTTGCATAAAAACAAGATAGCTGAGATGACAACCGGAGAAGGTAAAACTCTTGTTGCCACGCTTGCCGCGTCTTTGAACGCTTTAGCCGCCGGCGGAGTTCATGTCGTTACGGTAAATGATTATTTAGCGAAACGTGACCGTGACTGGATGTGCGCGATATATAATTTTCTTGGTTTATCCTGCGGAGTTATTCAGCAAAATATGAATAAGGAAGAGAGAAAAGCCGGATATAGCTGTGATATTACCTATGGTACAAATAATGAGTTTGGCTTTGATTACCTTCGCGATAATATGGTTTCGGATTATGAAGATAAGGTTCAGAAACGCCACTTTTACGCGATTGTAGATGAAGTTGATTCTATTCTTGTTGATGAGGCCCGGACCCCGCTTATTATTTCCGGTCCGTCTGAAGTTTCTGTGGAAAAATATTATCGCGCCGAACGGGTTGTCCGGCAAATTAATATTAAAAAGATAATTCAAAGTTTTGTGGAAAAAGATAAGACGGTTACGATTAAGCATCTTGATGGCAGTGAAGCAAAAATGCTGCCGGAAGAACTTGAAAAAAAGTACGATGCTATAGTAGAGGAAAAAACTCATAATGCCTATTTGACTCATCAGGGCGAATCTAAATGCGAAAATCTTTTAGGTGTTTCGAGTTTGGAAGAGTCACCGGATAAGTTTTCCGCGCCTTGGATCCATTATATTAACCAGTCGTTAAGAGCGCATGAGCTTTTTAAAGTTGATAAAGAGTATATTGTCAAAGACGGCAAAGTCCTTATTGTTGATGATTTTACCGGCCGGCTTATGCCCGGTAGGCGTTGGTCGGACGGATTACATCAGGCTGTTGAAGCAAAGGAAAATCTTCGGATTCAGGAAGAATCTCAGACCCTTGCTACGATTACTTTGCAGAATTATTTTAGAATGTATTCTAAATTGTCGGGTATGACAGGGACCGCTTATACCGAAGCTAATGAGTTTAAACATATCTATGGGTTAGATGTAATGGTTTTGCCGACAAATAAGCCGCTGCAGAGAAGTAATCACGTAGATAGAATCTACAAAACTAAAAAAGGTAAATTTTTCGCGGTGATTGATGAAATTGTCGAGATGAACAAAAAAGAGCGTCCGGTTCTTGTTGGAACAACGTCGATACAGGATTCGGAAGAGTTATCGTTTCTTCTTGGCAAAAAAGGTGTTAAACATAATGTATTAAACGCTAAGTATCATGAGCGGGAAGCCCATATCGTCGCCCAGGCGGGAAGTCTCAGCCAGGTTACTATCGCTACGAATATGGCCGGCCGGGGAACAGACATTATTCTTGGCGGCAATCTCGATTATTATGTGAAAGATATCCTGGCTCAAAATAATATCTTAGCTGACGATGAGAAGTATTTGCCGGCTTATCAGAATCTTGTGGCTAAACATAAAGATAAATTCATTGCTGCCCAAAAAAAAGTTATTGAATTAGGCGGTTTGCATATTATTGGTACCCAGCGCCATGAAGCCCGGCGGATTGATAATCAGCTTCGTGGTAGAAGCGGGCGCCAGGGCGATCCCGGTTCATCCCGATTTTATGTGTCCTTAGAAGATGATTTGATGCGACTGTTTGGCTCGGATAAAATTTATATGTTAATGGAGCGTTTCGGCTTTCCTGAAGACCAGCCGATAGAACATCCTCTGATCAATCATTCTCTGGCTATTGCTCAGAAAAAAGTAGAAGGGCATAATTTTGAGATCAGGAAACAGCTTTTGCAGTACGATAACATTATGAACAAGCAAAGAGAAATTATCTATCAGCAGCGTTCCAATGTCTTAGAGTCGGAGTCGATAAAGGATGAAATCCTTGATATGATTTCAACTGTAATTGAGGCTAATGTTCCGGTTTTTTTCGCTGAAGAAAGAAATATTTTAGGTCTCATTCACTGGCTGAAAAATACATTTAGTCTTGAAGTTTCCGCTGACAGCTTTGATGATTTTGGCGTTGATCAAATAGTGAAAGAAGTTAAAACCAGAGTTTTGGGTTTATATGATTTAAGAGAAACTGAGTCTTCAATTTATGATCTACGGCAAACTGAAAAGATGGCGGCTCTTTGGGTTGTTGATTCAAAATGGAAAGAACATTTGCTGATTATGGACTCGCTCAAAGAGGGAATACATCTGAGAGGCTACGCTCAGACGGATCCCTTGGTTGAATATCAAAAGGAATCTTATTACGCTTTTCAGGATATGGTTTCCTCAATAAAAGAGGATATTGTTGCGACTGTTTTTAAAACCAGGGTAGCCAAGTCTAACGAAGTACAGCGGGTTTTTGATGAAGCGGTACAGATAGAATCGCATAATCAATATTCAGCACTTAATACGGCCAGTCAGGCCGCAGCCCAGGATCCGGTATCTAAAACGAATAAAAGTGTTGATAAAAAACAAAAAGTTGGACGCAACGATCCCTGTTCCTGCGGAAGTGGTAAAAAATATAAGAAATGCTGCGGACAATAATTCTTTCCGATACCTTTTTTTGCTATGACTAAAAAGATATTTTATTGTTTAGTCGGTGGTATCCTTACCGCGATAAGTTTTAATTACCCTCAATTTTCTTTCTTAATCGTGATATCTTTAGTCCCCTTAATAGATATTTTAGGGTCAAATGGCCGAACAGCCTTATTGGGGAGCTTATCCTTTAGCCTAATCGGATATGGCTTAATTATATTTTGGCTGAATTATGTTGTTGTTTTGGGCTATATCGCCTTGCTGTTGTATCTTTCTTTTTATTGTTGTTTTTTTTGTTTTTTTGGCCGTTATTTTTATCGCAAACCCCTGGCTATAGTCTCTTTACCGGCTTTCTGGGTTTTAATTGAGTTTTTAAGGGAGAGTATCTGGTGCGGTTTTGGCTGGGCTAGCCTGGGTTATTCACAATTTAAGAATTTATATTTGATTCAGTCAGCGGATATTTTAGGCGTTAAGTTTATTTCTTTTCTGATTGTGCTGATTAACTTTTGTGTTTATCAATTATTGTTCAAAAGAAGGAAGCCCGTGCTTCATTTTAGTTTGATCGCTCTTGTTTTTGGTTTTTCTTTTCTCTATTCGGTATATAAGATTAATAAACCGTACGAGGTCAGAAAGATGAGGGCAGCGATCTCTCAGCCGAATATCGATCAGGAGTTAAAGTGGGAGCCGGGCTATCAGCAGGAAATAATAACCCGGTTAAAAGATGCTGTTGAGAAAAGCGGACCGGGTTTATTGATTTTTCCTGAAGCGGCTTGGCCGGTGATTATTGGCGAAAGTAGCCAAACCGGCTTTGATGAATTTTTAGAAAGTGCCAATAAGGATATTTTAATTGGCGTTGTTGCCCAAGAGCAAGAATGCTTTTATAATCAGGCCTTGCTTTCTCTGAGTGGCGGAGCAAACCGGCAAATTTATCGAAAAATAAATTTGGTTCCTTTTGGTGAATATATCCCTTTACGAAAGTATCTCGGGTTTATTGATATTGTTAATGAGATTGGAGATATGGCCGCCGGCAGTGAGGCTGTTTCTTTCTTTTATCAGGATTTTAAGTTTTTTGTTTTAATTTGTTTCGAAGATACGTTCGCTGATTTTGTTTCCGGCGTTGCCCGGAATAATGACTTCTTAATTAACATTACTAATGATGCCTGGTTTAAAGGTGAACCTCAGGCCTCTCAGCATTTAAGTATTATGGTTTTCAGAGCGATTGAAAATAGGATATCGATTATAAGGTCGGCTAACACCGGCGTTAGCGCTGTCGTTTCTTTTTTAGGAAAGATTGATAGTTTAAAAAACAAAGGTAAAGAGAATTTTATTAGCGGGCTCAAAGAAATAACCGTCGAGATTAATCAAAAAAGGAGCTTTTACTCAAAATATCCCCATTTACTCGAAGTCGGCTCTTGTTTTTTTATTTTAGGGTTGTTAATCTTTTCGAATCTAAACTCAAGGAGGCTGAGGAAATGAGCATAAATATTGAAGTAGTAGATGTAGAAAAAGACGATGAACTCAATGTAGTTATTGGCCAGGCACATTTTATCAAAACCGCAGAAGATATCTATGAAGCCTTAGTTACGGCGGTTAAGGGAATTTCTTTTGGTTTAGCTTTTTGTGAAGCTTCCGGCAAGTGTTTAATAAGGGTAGAGGGCAATGATGATTATTTACGGGAGGTCGCAATCGCTAACGCGAAAAAAATAGCCGCCGGCCATATTTTTTTTCTAGCCATAAAAAACGCTTATCCGATCAATGTTTTAAAGGCTATCAGAGATGTCCCTGAAGTTTGTCGAATATTTTGCGCGACGGCTAATCAATTGCAGGTTTTAGTCGCCACTACCGCCCAAGGCCGGGGCATTCTCGGCGTTGTTGATGGCAGTTCTCCTTTGGGTGTTGAAACCGATCAAGACCGCACCTGGCGTTATGATTTATTAAGAAAGCTAGGCTACAAGTTGTAATCGCGAAAACATAGATTCTTTTGTCTTAAAAGGCGAGATAAATAGTTTATTTTAATAGGTAGTATGTTATACTGAACAGCGATGAAAAAAGAGAAGAAAAAAATACTAAAACGTAAGTTAGCCTGGATAAGCTTGAGAGTGTTTACGGTTCTTAATGGTATTTTGCCGTTGAAGGCCGCTTATCTTTCCGGGCTTATTTTTGGCCGGATGGCTTTTATCTTTTTAAAGCGGCATCGCGATATCGCGATAGAAAGTTTAGCGGTCGCTTTTCCTGAATTATCAAAGATAAAGTTACGTTCCATTGCCCGGGATAGTTTTGTCTGCATTGCTCAAAGTTCACTAGAGATTTTTTATTTTCGAAAAAAAAATAACGAGTTGAAAAATATCAGGATTGAGGGGGCGGAGAATTTAGACGCGGCACTCAAAAAAGGTAAAGGTGTAGTTTTTGTTACGGCACACTTCGGTAATTTTCCGATTTTACTTTTAAAACTGGCAAAGCAGGGTTATCCGGTCAATGTAGTGTTGCGGCCGATGCGTGATTCTAAAACCGGAGAATATATTCAGAACTTATGCTGGTCATCCGGTATTAAAACTATTCTATCCAGTCCTCGCAGAGAGTGTGTCAACGCTATTCTAAAAGCTTTGCGGGCCAACGAAATTGTTGTTATCCTGATGGACCAGAATTTTGGTACCGGAGGTGTCTGGGTTAAATTTTTCGGTAAACTGGCGGCGACGCCTGTAGGGCCGATAATTTTTGCTTTACGAGCTAACAGTGCCTTGGTTCCCGGTTATATATATCGAGAGTCTCTGGGCAAACATTGCCTGAAGATCTTTCCCGAACAGCAGATCGTTTCAACCGGCAATAAAGACGAATCTGTTTTGCTTAACGCGGTTAAGATTACAAACTTGATTCAGTCTTGGATAATTCAATTCCCAGAACAATGGGGTTGGATACATCGGAGATGGAAATCGCGTCCTTCGGCTAAAGTTAAGAATATACCGTTTAGAGTTGAGAAAGATTAGAGAGAATTTACGGGTTGATTTTTAAGTTCAGATAAAAAAAAGATTGTAATGAATTTTATAATTTGATAAAATTTAACAAATGAAGCAATTTATGCTATGTGTCTTTTTGTTTTTAGTTTCACCCGCCACAACTTTTTCTTATCAAGTGGAAGATTATCTTTTGAGTCTTGGAGAAGATTCTTTGAAGCAAGATCAGTTAAGAGATTCTTCCGGTTACTTTAAGAAAGTTTTAAGCTTAAACAGAACTCGCCTGCAAGCTGAATTGGGATTGCGACAAGTACAGAAAAAAAGAGTTAGCAAAACATTAGAGTTATATTCACAAGCAAGAAGGTAAAAAAAATGGAACAAAAATACTCAATTGGTATCGGATTAAATTTGTTTGACGCTAAAGCTATTTGTTTAAGAGATGACGGCAAAGTTATGGTTTCGGTTGACAAGCAGAGAAAAGGAGTTGGGGCAAACGAAACAATAGAAGTCTTGCTGGAGTTGTTTAAGGATATTCTTAATAAATCAAAAAAATATAAAAAACAAATTCAAGGCGTTGGCGTCGCTTTAGGCGGAGTTGTCAATAACAAAAAGGGAGTTGTTTACTGGCCGCAGCAACAGGAGGCATCATGTACTTATATCGCTTTGCCTTTGAAAGCCTATTTGGAAGAAAATTTCGGCTTTCCGGTTATATTGGCAAATGATTCTAATGCCTCTGCCTGGGCGGAATACACAACTCATTTTTCTCGTTATAAAGACTTAATTTATATGTTCTCCGGGGTTGGTTGCGGCCTGATTTTAAATGGCTCCCTATATAAAGGTAACGATGGCGGCGCCGGTGAACTGTTTCTTAATAATAAGGCTGTTGGTGATTCTCATCTGGGAGGATTTTCTTTTTTGAGTCAGTGGCCGATTGATCTGGGAATGGTTTCTTTAGCCAAAGAGCAGATCTCTCTAGGCCAGAATACTTCGTTGGTGAAAAAAATTACTTCTACCGGTGATCTTGCTTTAAACGATATTTTTAAAGAAAGTAAAAAAAACGATAAGCTTTCTAAAACAGTTATTGAAAAAGGCGCTAGTGCTTTAGGTATCAAAATAGCGTATCTTGTTAACTTGCTGAATCCTAAAGTTGTTATTATTGGCGGTGGATTGGAAGAGGCCGGGCCTTTGTTTTTAGATACATGTTCGGATGTAATAAAAAAGGTCGCGTTCAGTGAAATGAAGAAGAATTTGAAGATTAGTTTTTCTAAATTGGGAAGGGACGCGACGTCACAAGGTGTGGCTTTGCTTGTTTTCCAAGAAAAAACTTTACAATAATAAATTAGGTTGTTATAATTTTAATATACCTATAAGGAGGAGGTGATTAATGAGCGGTTCGAAATTAGTACCTATTCTGTTTTTAATATTACTTTTAGGCGTAGGCGCTGTTGCTGTTGTTTTTAATATGCAGAGCCGAGATAAGGATAAACAAATTCGAGAGAAGGATGACTATATATACGAGTTGGAAAATACGACAGAAGCACTTAAATCTGACAAGCGAACTGCCGAGAATAAGATTAGCGCTTTAGAACAAAGAAATTCCCAGATTCAAAGCGAACTGGATCGGGCTCAGCAGGAAATTGAGGTCACAAAGAGACGATATAACGAAGTATCAATGGAACGTGACCAGCTTATGGAAAAACTCAGATCTCAGCCTCAGGTTGAGCCAACTGCCAGTGTTCCTGTCAGGAGAGAAATCATCAGTTCATCTGATTCTGGTGACAGCGGAGGTTCAGATGAGTATTGGGCGGATTTCATAAGAGCCAAAGCTGATTTGGAGGTCCAACTGGCTGATTTACGGAAAGAATTGATTGATGCTAATGGAGTTATTTCCGGATTAGATGAAAAGAACAAGTCCTTGTCGATTAAGATTGACGGGCTTACCAAAGATCGGGAAAAGCTGACTGATGAGATGAAGTTTAAAGAACGAAGCATGAGTATAATGAGCCGTGATTTGGTTGTTGAAAGAGAATCACGTAAGAGTGCTATTGAAGAGTTGAAAAAACTTCGTTCCGATAATGTTAGCCTGAAACGAGAGCTTCTTGTTGTTAATAAAGATAAGATGCGTTTACAGAACAGCTTGAAGGATGCTTTAGAGAAGAAAGAGAAACTTCAAGTTCGGATAAGTGAGATTGATAGTGTTTTACGGGAAAAAAGCTTAACCTTAGAAGAGTTACAGGACGATTTAAATATAGCAATTAAAGGCGGACAAAGAGTTGCTGCTCAAGATAAGAGATCGATTGAATTGCCGCCGATTGTTGTTAAACCGGAGATCTCAGGCGTAAGGACTTTACGTGCTGAAGTAATTGCTGTTAATCCTCAGGAGAAATTCGTGGTTGTTGATTTAGGTGAGTCTTCCGGTGTTCGTCCCGGTACTAACCTAAGGGTTGTTAGAGGTAATAAAGAAATCGGAACAGTAGAGATTATCGAGACGCGTAAAGATATTTCAGCTGCCGATATTAAAGAGGTTGTCGGCGGATACACTATTCAGGAAGGCGACATTGTTATTAGCCGGTAATTTTTGTTCAACTGTAAATTAAAAAAATCTATGCTAAGAGGCAATTATTCGTTGCCTCTTAGCATACGACTGTTGCTTCTTTAAAAACGAGAAAAGTGTCTTCTTCAAACATAACAATTAAAGATGTCGCTAAAAAAGCCGGGGTGTCTATCGCTACGGTTTCCCGCTTTTTAAACAATCCGGGTTCTTTAAAAGAAAACAATCGAAAAAAAGTAGAAAAGGCGGTAGAAGGTTTGGACTATAAACCTTTACTATATGCCCGTCGTCTTGCCGGGGGGAGGATTAATACCTTTGGTTTAATAATTCCCGGCTATGAAGGCATATTTTATTCTTATTTTGCCTTAGAGATTCTGCGTGGAGTAGCCGCTTCTTTGGACAGAGAAGGAACTGATTTGCATCTTCATATTTCATGGGATAAAGACAATTTTAATAGTTCTTTAGTTGAAGGTGTTATTTTTGCTGATGTAATCGAAAATGATCAACAATTAAAACGGCTTTTAAAAGAAAAAACACCTTTGGTTGTTATAAATAAAAAAATTGAGAATGAAGATGTTAGTTATGTTGCTATTAACAATTTCAAAGGCGGATATGACGCGACCGAATTTTTGATAAATCATGGACATAAGAAAATAGCTCATTTTGCCGGTGACTTGCGTGTTCAGTGTGCTCAGGAACGTTTGGATGGCGCCCGGGCGGCAATGGAAAAAAATGGGTTGAAACTTTTACCGGAATATACTAAAATTACTAATTTTTCCCGGAAAGAAACTCGAGAGAATATGGAAGTCCTCTTTGCTTCTTCAAATATGCCGACAGCTATCTTTTGCTGCAGCGATGAGGTTGCTAGTGAGGTTTTAAGTTTTGCTGAAGAAAAAGATATCGCAGTTCCGGAATCCTTAAGTATTATTGGTTTTGATGATAATCCCAGGTTATCCTATGGCAGCCTTATGCTTACAACTGTTCGTCAGCCGCTGATTGAGATGTCTTCTGTGGCGGTCAGAATTTTGAAAGATACTATTGATAAAAAGATGCCGCCTCAACGGGTAATTCTTGATACGGAATTGATTATTCGTGATACAGTTACTTTTTTGAAGTACAGTTAGCTTTTTTTGTTCTCAAAAGTTTAAAATATAGTCTGATTTATCTATTTAACGAAGAATCTATGCCCTTCGGCTGATGGCCTTTTGATGCCTAGTCTATATATGGTGGCTTGAACGCGAATAATACACTATATGTAGTGCTTTTATCTTGACAAGCGGTTTTGGAAGTGATATAACAGTTTATACGGAAAAACGTTAGTTTTTATTCAAGAAAAGGAGTTGGTGATGGAAGATTATCTGCAATTCTCGTCGAATGCCCGCCTTGTTTTAAATAAGAGATACCTCACAAAAAATTCCAAAGGTAAAGTTATGGAAACTCCCCGGGAATTGGTCGAACGAGTCGCAAAGACTATGTCTACAGTTGAGCGGCGTTATGGGGCAACCAGAGAAACTATTCTGAGTTATCAACAGAAGTTCTTTGATATGATAGCTAATTTAGAATTTATGCCCAATTCACCAACGCTTATGAATGCCGGTAAAGAGTTGGGTCAGTTATCGGCTTGTTTTGTTATTCCGGTTGAAGATAGTATGGACTCTATTTTTGACGCGATTAAGTCTACAGCTTTAGTTCATAAAACCGGAGGAGGAACCGGATTTAGTTTTTCCCGTCTGCGTCAGTCTCAAAGCATGGTTCAATCTACCGGTGGTGTTGCTTCTGGCCCGATTTCATTTATGAAAGTTTTTGATGCCGCGACTCAGGCCGTTAAGCAAGGCGGGACGCGTCGTGGTGCCAATATGGGGATATTACGGATCGATCATCCCGATATAATTGAATTTATTCGGTGCAAAGAAACCGAAGGCGCGATAAGTAACTTTAACATTTCGATTGCCATTACAGATGATTTTATGGAAAAGGTCTTAAATAATGAAAATTACGATTTAATCGACCCGCATACTAAAGAGCCGGTTAAACAACTTAACGCCAAAGAAGTATTTGATATTATTGCCGAGTGTGCCTATAAAAACGGCGAACCGGGAATAGTTTTTATTGATAAAATAAATAAAGATAATCCAACACCTCATTTGGGAGATGTTGAAAGCACTAATCCTTGCGGTGAGCAGCCTTTGCTGCCTTTTGAGTCTTGCAATTTAGGTTCGATTAACTTAACCGTAATGCTTAAAGATGTTGCCGGAAGTTATGAGGTTGATTGGGATAAGCTGAAACGGGTAACGGCCTTAGCTACCCGGTTTTTGGACAATGTTATTGATGCCAATAAGTTTCCAATACCCCAGATTAAAGAGAATACATTACGCACTAGAAAAATAGGTTTAGGGATTATGGGCTGGGCGACGATGCTCGGGTTTTTGGGTATCCCTTATCAGAGTCAGGAAGCGATTGACCTTGCTAAAAAAATAATGTCAGTTATTCGTGAAACAGGAAAAGATGTTTCAATCGAGCTGGCTAAGGAGCGGGGAGTTTTCCCTTCCTGGAAAGGCAGTCTTTGGGAAAAGCAAGGCATAAAAATAAGAAATGCTACAATCACAACAATTGCTCCAACCGGAACGATTAGTATTATCGCTGGCCCGACTTCTTCGGGTATTGAGCCTAATTTTGCCCTTTGTTATTTTCGGAATGTTCTGGATGGCGAAAAACTATTAGAAATTGATCCTTCTTTTGAAGCAGTTGCCCGTAAGGGAAAATTTTATTCTCAGGATTTAATGCGCCGGATTGCTGAAGGGGAAAGTATTCAGCAAATGGATGAGATCCCTGCTGAGGTAAAAAAAGTTTTTAAAACTGCTCTTGAGATTGATCCGATTTGGCATATTAAAATGCAAGCTGCTTTTCAGGAGTATACCGACAATGCCGTTTCCAAAACGATTAATCTTCCCAACAAAGCGGTAGCTGATGATATTAAGGAAATCTATATGCTTTCCTATAAGCTTGGATGTAAAGGCCTTACTATTTATCGTGATGGCAGCCGTAAAATTCAAGTTCTTACTGTTGACAAAAAAGAAGAAGTTTCTTCCGATAAACCAAAAGAAAGACAGAAGTTCCCCAAGACGCGACCGGAAATTATTACCGGAACAACAACTAAAGTGTCAACCGGTTGCGGTAACCTCTATGTTACGGTTAATCATGACCAGGACGGCCGGTTTTTTGAGGT
Organism: Candidatus Omnitrophota bacterium; assembly: GCA_028711575.1. GTDB lineage: Bacteria > Omnitrophota > Gorgyraeia > Duberdicusellales > 4484-171 > JAQTSA01. The sequence goes on from JAQTSA010000007.1 coordinate 13,637, forward strand.
GTTTACCCAGATGGGAAAGGCCGGCGGATGTGCCGCTTCTCAGTTGGAGGCAGTTGGCCGCCTGATATCGCTTGCTTTACGCGGTGGAATTGAGATGAAAGTGATAGTTGAACAGCTTAAAGGTATTCGCTGTCCTTCACCGAGTTGGGCAAACGGTAAAAAAATCTTTTCTTGTGCTGACGCTATTTCTCGAGCTCTTGAGAAATGCGGATCTTTGGCTGTAGTAAAAACAGAAAAGATAGCTCCTCCGGTAGAACCGGAGCTGGAAGTTGTAGAAGCTTCTAAGAGTCTGGTCATGGCGGCAGTTACAAAGAAACGGGTTTTTAGCAATATTGTTGGTGTCTGTCCTGATTGTGGTTTCGCTTTACGTCATCAGGAAGGATGTCTTTTGTGTGATGCTTGCGGATATTCAAAATGTTAGTATGGTTTTTTGTAAAGCTCGGATAATAAACATCAGAACATAAAATAGGAAGGATGATATGATCAAGTTAGTTTTGTTGCGGCACGGAGAAAGTGTTTGGAACTTAGCCAATCGGTTTACAGGATGGACTGACGTCGGTTTATCGGAGAAAGGCTTAGAAGAGGCGCATCGTTCGGCCGAATGGCTAAAAAAAGATGGCTATACCTTTGATATCGCTTTTACTTCGGTCTTAAAACGGGCGATTAAAACTTTATCGATTGCTCTTGAAGATATGGATTTGATGTGGATACCGGTATATCGGTCATGGCGGCTTAATGAACGTCATTATGGAGCATTGCAAGGTTTAAACAAAATCGAAACTGTGGAAAAATACGGCGATGATCAAGTCTTGGTATGGCGAAGGAGTTACGATATTGCGCCTCCGGCTTTAACTGCCGATGATGAGCGGTTTCCGGGCCATGACCGTAGATATGGCGACCTAAAAAAAGAAGAGTTGCCGCTTACTGAATGTTTAAAAGATACGGTAGAAAGGTTTCTTCCTTATTGGCATGAAACGATTGTTCCGGTTTTAAAACAGGGTAAACGGGTTATTATTGCCGCTCACGGCAATAGTTTAAGAGCTTTGGTTAAATATCTTGATAATGTTTCCGATCAGGATATAGTATCACTTAATATCCCAACCGGAATACCTCTGGTTTATGAGTTAGAAGATTCTTTAAAACCGATAAAACATTATTACCTTGGTGATCCGGAAATTATTCAAAGCGCTATCGATTCAGTAAAGAAACAAACCAAGAAATAATTACAAAAAAACAGTTGCCCCGCACAAAACCGCGTGCGGGGTTTTTTTATGCTTTTTTCTCTTTGTTTTGGAAAATAATATGGTAGATTGGGTCTTATGAAAAAATATGATTGTGTTGTTATTGGGTCTGGCCACGCCGGTATAGAAGCCGCTTTTTCCACGGCACGGCTGGGGTGTTCGGTTTTACTGGCGACAATTGATGTTGACGCGATTGGCCGGCTTTCCTGTAATCCATCGATTGGCGGAATTTCTAAGGGGCATTTGGTACGTGAGGTTGACGCTCTTGGCGGTTTAATCGGTAAAATAGCTGATTGCAGTTCCCTTGGTTATCGGATTTTAAACCGCAGTAAAGGCAAGGCGGTTTGGGCGACTCGGGTTCAGGTAGATAAGTATCTCTATCCTAAAATAGCCAGATCTTTTTTAGAAAAAGAGAAAAATATAGATATTTTACAGGCAAAAATAAAAGATATTGGTATAGAAAACAAGAAAATTAAATTCGTTGAAACAAATTACGGAGAAAAGTTCCAAACTAAAGCGGTAATTGTTTGTGCTGGTACTTTTTTAAATAGTCTGATCCATATTGGGATGAACAGTTTTCCCGGTGGGCGGCTGTATGAAGAGTCAAGTCCTGAGCTTGTTAAGTCAATAAAAAAGGCGGGGATAAGGGTTAAATATTTTAAAACCGGAACTTGCGCCCGTTTAGATTCTCGAACTATTGATTTCTCAAAGATGACCGAACAAGTTCCGGAAACTGATGTTGTTCCCTTTTCTTCGGCAACTTCTAAACTATCTAAAAAGTCTTTGAGTTGTTTTATTACTCAGACTAACTCAAAAACTCATCAGATTATAAGACGAAATCTTAATCAGTCACCGTTGTATACCGGAAAAATAAAAGCAACGGGAGTAAGATATTGTCCATCATTAGAAGACAAAATTGTTAAGTTCTCTCATCATAATCAGCATCAGATCTTTATTGAGCCGGAAGCCTTTGATTCGGTTGAGGTTTATCCTAACGGCCTTTCGACATCTCTGCCGTTTGATGTCCAACAATCTTTTATCCAAACCATTAAAGGCTTAGAAAAAGCCAAAATAATTCGTCCCGGATACGGGATTGAACATGGTGTTATTGACGCTCGTCAGTTAATGCCGAGTTTAGAAGCGATTGGGGTCAGCGGGCTTTATTTTGCCGGACAAGTTAACGGTACAACCGGTTATGAAGAGGCCGCGGCCCAAGGCTTGGTTGCCGGTATCAACGCCGCTTTAAAAATTCAAAAAAAACCGGCCTTCCTGTTGGGCCGTGATCAGGCGGTGATTGGCGTATTGATTGACGATCTTACCAGTAAAGGAACCAATGAACCTTATCGGATGTTTACTTCCCGCTGTGAATTTCGGCTTACTTTGAGGGAATTAAATTCTGATTTACGATTGGCGGAACTCGGGAATAAATTAGGTCTATTAGATAAGGAAAGATTTGTGAAATTTAAGGCTAAAGACCGGGCGATTATTCTGGGTAAGAAAAAATTGACGTCACTTAAAATTCCGGTTTCATCGGGAAAAGTTTCTCTTGGGGATTATTTGAAACGTCCTGAGATAACTTATGATGATATCAAAAGTTATATAAAACCGGCGATTAAATCTCTTTCAGTCCAGCGTGAGTTGGAAGTTATTTTTAAGTATCAAGGTTTTATAAAACGAGAAAAAATTTGGCTTAAAGATTTTAAAAATTTAAATAAAATCAAGATTCCCCAGATTGACTATTCAAAAGTTTCTTCACTTTCAAACGAAATAGTTGAAAAATTAAAGTCTTTTAGGCCGAAAACTTTGGAGCAAGCCTTAAATATCAGCGGCGTTACTCCGGCGGCAATTGTTACGATTTATCACTACATTAGTAAAAAACAAAAAAATAAGTAAGTGTTTATTGAACCGATTTAACTAATTTTTTTAAAATCGATTTTTAGGCGCTGATTATATTTTCTGATTAAGAGGGCCTTAACCTTTTAGCCGGTTGATTGAGTTTTTATCACCGCGAATTAGTTTTGTTTCAGGTTTAGGAATTTACCGATATAGTTAGCGAAGTTTTCGCTTGCGCCGTAAGGGGAGAGTATTTTTCTTGTTAGAGAAAGATCCTGTCTTAACGAATTTAGTTTTTCGTTGTTGTTTAAATAACTTAAAGTTTCTTTTTTGATATTTTGGGGTGTTGCTTTATCCTGCAGCAACTCTTTGACGATTTCTTTGGCGTTTAAGATGTTTACCATTCCGGCAAATTTTATCTTTATCAGCCATCTCAATAAAAACCAGCTGATCGGGTTTACTTTATAGATTATCAGGTATGGTATAGCCAGAATAGCTATTTCCACTGTTGCTGTTCCGGAACAGGCAATGATAAACTCAGATTCGGCTAGCGCTTGATAGGACTGAATTGTCAGCTCAGTTTTGTTGTCATAAGTTTTGTATAGGTCCTCGTTTAGAGTAGGCGGGCGGATAATTCGGAAAGAATAGCCGGGCAAATCTTTTTCTAAAAGTTCTTTTGCCTTAATCATTATCGGCAGATGCTTTTTTATTTCGTTTTTTCTTGAGCCGGGAAGTAAGGATATTATCTTTTTTTTAGTAGTTTTGATCGGGGGAATTATTTCTAAAAGAGGATGGCCGAAATAAAGGGCTTTGACATTTTCTTTTTCATAGAAATCCTGTTCAAATTTAAAGAGAACTATCATCTCTTTGACATAACGGCGGATAAGGTTTATTCTTCTTTTTCGCCAGGCCCAGATTTGGGGGCTGACATAGTAAAATATCGTAAAGCGGTTGTTCAGCTTTTTAGCTAGACGGAGGTTAAAATCGGGAAAATCGATTAAGATGATCAGGTCGGGGTTAATGTGTTTTATCTCAGCGATGGTTTCGGAAAAAATTTTAAAGAGCCCCTTTAAATGAGTGATTACCTCAACCAGGCCGGATACGGCATATTCAAGCAGATTAATCTTTTGGGTAGAGAATTTGGCGCAGACAGGTCCGGCAAAAGAGTATATTTCGATACCGCTAAAATTTATTTTTAATTTTTCCGATAACATCCCGGCGTAGCGGTCGCCTGATTCTTCACCGGCAACAATAACAATTTTTTTTAGCATTTTATTTATCAACTATTTTTCTTATTTTAATGGCAAGTTCTAAGGCGTTTTTAGATTTTTCGGCGTAATCAAGGCGAAACATTTTTTTTCTGACCATCGAAACAAAGTGGGCTATTTCTTTTTTGAGCGGTTCTTCTTTGTCAATTGCCAGGACTTCTTTTTTTATCTCGTTACCGACCTTTTGATAAATCTCTACTGTTTGCTGAGCGTAGTCTAAAGATATGTAGGCACGATTCATAAAAATTCTTATTTTGCGTTCTCGTTTTACGGATATTCTTGAGGCGGTTATGTTTGCTACACATCCATTTTTAAAGGTTATCCTGGCGTTGGCAATATCTTCGCTGGGAGATAAAACTTTGACCCCTTTGGCTTCTACTTTTCTTATATCATCTTTTGCCAGATCAAGAACTAAATCCAGGTCATGAATCATCAAGTCAAGAATTACGCTGATGTCTAAAGACCGGTTCGGATAAAGGCTTAAGCGATGACACTCGATAAACAACGGGTTTTTTATGATTTTTTTTGCGGCAATATACGCGTTATTGTATCGCTCGACGTGGCCAACAAAGAGAAGGGTTTTATTCTTCTTTGATAAGTCAATTAATTTTTTGGCTTGAGCTGTATCTACTGTTATCGGTTTTTCAACTAATACCGGTATTTTATTGGCAAGAAAAAAACCGGCAATTTCGAAATGGTTTATTGTTGGTGTTGCGATGCTTACTAAGTCAACTTTATCTTTTAAGTGCCGGTAGTCGGATAATGTTTCTAAGTCTTTGTAGTCTATAAGTTTAGACTCATCGGTGTCAACCGCGTAAATTTTTTTAATCTCGGCAATTTCCCGATAAATTCTTAAATGGATGCTTCCTAATTTTCCTAGACCGATTACGGCAACTTTCATTTTACCTTTTTTTATTAGTTAATCTCGGGTCTGATTGTATCAAATACCTTGAGGAAAGTCAATCGATGTGGTAAAATTCAGCTATTCGTTTAGTCCGGGGTTGTTTTAATTTTTTTTAGATAAGTTATTGGTTTGACTGGCTTTATGATTTAAGTTACCTAAAGCTGAATATGAAACAATATTTTAAAAACTACCTTAAATTGCTTAATTTCGCGAAAGATTACAAATTAGTAATGCTTGGCGCTGTGCTTTGTATGGGCGTATCAACTCTCTTTGAGGGTGTGAGCCTGGGTATGATTGGTCCGTTAATCGACCGAGTTTTCACCAATAAAAAAATAGTTATACCCGGCGATATGCCGGATTTTATTGTCCAAATTATTGACAGGCTTAACGCTATTGATTCGCAAACTTTTCTCAATTTCATAATAATTTTTCTGCCGCTTTTGTTTTTAGTTAAGGGTATTTTCCTTTTTCTCCAGGAATATCTGATGAATGTCGTCGGTCAAGGTGTTGTTCGCGATGTACGAAACCGGCTTTATAGTAAATTTCAGGAATTATCGATGGATTTTTATGCTAAAAGCAAGGTCGGAGAGCTGATGAGCCGAGTGACTAACGACGTTTCGATTATTACCAACGCTATTTCCTATGCTTTTAAGGATTTGGCCTTTCAAAGTATGAAATTGGTTTTCTTTTCGGTTTGCGCTATTGGCTTGGGCTTTAAAATTTCCTGGAAACTTCCTTTAGTTATTTTTGTTCTTTTCCCGGCGATTATGTTTCCGGTAACTCGGGTAGCTAGAAAAATTAAACGCTTCACTGTCGAAGTCCAAAAGAGGATAGCCGATCTTAATACTCATATGTCAGAGACTATTTCCGGGGCCCATATTGTCAAGGCTTTTTGCCGGGAAAAGTTTGAAATAAATAAGTTTAAAGAAATTAACCAGCATTACTACAAATTTAGTCTTAAATCTATTAAACGAACGTTATTTTTGTCGCCATTGACCGAGTTTGTCGGTATTTTGGGCGCGGCATTGATTTTATCGATCATTGGTAAAGAGCTTTTAGCTGAACGGATTTCCTTTGGTTCTTTTGCTACCTTTATGGTCTTTTTGATGTCGATTATTCAGCCGCTTAAAAAATTGTCTAATGTGCACGCGATAAATCAAAAAGCTTTGGCGGCATCAACAAGGATATATGAAATTCTTGATGAACAGCCGACAATTAAAGAGAAACCCGGCGCTTTAGCTATAACTGACTTTAAAAAGGATATTGTTTTTACCGATTTGTATTTTTCTTATAATAAAGTCGATGGCGATGTTTTGAAAAATGTAGATCTTACGGTTAAAAAAGGTGAAATGGTAGCTTTTGTCGGTCATTCCGGCGCCGGTAAAACAACTTTAGTGAATCTTTTGCCGCGTTTTTATGATCCGGATCGCGGTTATGTTTCGATAGATGACAAACGCCTGACAGATCTAAAAACTAAGGATTTACGGTCGATGATTTCGATCGTTTCTCAGGAAAGTGTTTTGTTTAATACTACTGTAAAAGAAAACATTGCCTATGGAAAAGATGAGGTTAATGAAGCCTTAATAATCGAGGCTGCTCGGCGGGCTCATGCTTTAGAATTTATCGATAGTTTGCCTGATCGGTTTGATACGATTATTGGAGATCGCGGCCTTCGTTTGTCGGGAGGGGAAAAACAGCGGATCTCGATTGCCAGGGCAATAGTAAAAGATTCGCCGATTCTTATTCTTGATGAAGCGACTTCTCAGCTTGATTCTGTTTCCGAGCGGCTGATTCAAGATGCTTTCGCCTATTTAATGAAAGGTAAGACGGTTTTTGTCATTGCTCATCGTCTTGCGACCATACAAAAAGCTGATAAGATAGTTGTTATGGAGAAAGGGCGAATCGTCGAGCAGGGTAGGCACGAAGATCTGATAAAAAGCGCGAAATTATATAAAAAGTTGTACGAGCTCCAATTTAGTGAGTAGCATTGGTCAGAAATCCTTTATTCTATAAAGGATTTATTGGTTTTAAGCCCGGGGGGTAATGTCTTTGAATATTCTATTGAAAATATACCAAAATATGATATACTTTATCCCTTGTGGAGAATATGCCTGATAAGGCTATTCTATGATTTAAGATAAGAAAAACCAATTAATTGTGTTTTAAGGAGGAATTAAACTATGGCGATACCTGAGGTTATTAGTAATTTATTGAATAATGGTGTCCATTTTGGGCATTTGAGCAAGCATTGGAATCCAAAGATGAAGCAGTTCATTTTTGGAAAGAAAAAAAATATATATATTATCGATTTAGAAAAAACAGCTAAACAGCTGGATCAAGCTAAAGATTTTGTTCAATCGGTAGTTGCTGATGGCAAAAAAATAATGTTTGTTTCTACCAAAAGACAGCTGCGCACTTTAATTCGCGAACAGGCTGCCAGCTGTCAAATGCCTTGTGTAGTTGAACGTTGGATCGGCGGTTTTCTTACTAATTATCCCACGGTGCGGGTTCGGGTAAAAAAATATATTGAGTACTTAGAGAAGAAACAGAACGGGGAATTCGATAAGCTTCCGGGGAAAGAAGCTGTTCGTGTTAATCGTGATTTTCAGCGTATGGAAAAAAATTATAGTGGTGTTATTACAATGGAGGAATTGCCCGGTTGTCTGTATGTTATAGATCCCAAAAGAGAAATCGCCGCTATTCGGGAAGCAAATAAGCTTGATATTCCTGTAGTTGCTTTAATTGATACTGATGCTGATCCTGAAGTTGTAGATTATCCGGTTCCAGGTAACGATGATGCTATAAAATCGGTGCGTTATATAACTTCAGTCTTGGTAGAGGCTATAAATGAAGGTATCAAAAAAGCCGAAGAGGTCCGGCTTCAGGCTAAAGAGCAAGTCGCAGTCAAAGAAGAGGCTGTTAATTCTGAAGAGCTTCAGGAAAAACCAGCTAAACCGGAAATCCCTGAAAGTGCTTAATTTTGATAAGTTTTTATTAAAAGGAGGATAATTTATGCTGGAAAATATAAGAAAGCTAAGGGAAATGACATCTCTTGGCGTCAACGATTGTAAAAGCGCGATAAAAGAAGCAGAAGGTGATTTTGATAAAGCTTTAGCTTTATTAAAAAAAAGAGGGGCAAGCTTGTTGGCCAAGAAAAGTTCACGCGTTGCCTCACAAGGGTTGATAGAATCCTATGTTCATTTTGGCGGTAATTTGGGCGTGTTAGCGGAAATAAATTGTGAGACTGATTTTGTCGCCAGAACCGAAGTCTTTAAAAAGTTTGCTAAAGATATCGCGATGCAGATCGCGGCCTCCGGCGCTTTGTATATCAAAAAAGAAGATGTTCCTCAGGCTGAGTTAGACAGCGTTCCTAACGCCGCGGCTCATATCAAACAGATATGTCTCCTGGAACAGAGTTTTATTAAGGACAGCAAAAAAACTGTAGATGATTATCTTAAAGAAGTTGTTTCTCAAATCGGTGAGAATATTGTTATTCGTCGGTTTGTTCGTTATTCTTTAGGGGAAGATGAAAGCTAAATACGATAAAGTCCTGTTTAAGTTGAGTGGAGAAGCCTTTTTGGGCGATCGTGACCATGGGATTGATGTAGGTGTTTGTGTCCATCTGGCTCATCAGATCAAGGAAGTTGTTTCCCGCGGTGTTCAAATAACTGTTGTTGTTGGCGGCGGAAATCTTTTTCGCGGTGTGCCGAGATCGAAAGAGTTTGAGATGGAGCGGTCGGTTGCTGATTATATGGGAATGTTAGCGACAGTTTTAAACGGTTTAGCTTTGCAGAATGCCTTGGAGCATCAAGGTGTTCATACCCGAGTTATGACGGCGATTGAAATGCATCAAATCGCTGAACCTTATATTCGCCGCCGGGCGTTACGGCATTTAGAAAAAGGAAGAGTCGTTATTTTTGTTGCTGGTACCGGTAACCCTTATTTTACAACTGACACAGCGGCGGCTCTGCGTAGTGTGGAGTTGGGTGCTGATATTTTGCTCAAAGGGACAAAGGTTGACGGCGTTTACGATTCTGACCCGATGAAAAATGGTAATGCTCAGAAATTCAAGACTTTGACCTATAAAGAAGTACTAAATCAAGAGTTGAAAATAATGGATGCAACGGCGATAAGTTTATGTATGGATAATTCTTTGCCGATTTTGGTTTTTGACTTTATGCAGGCTGGTAACTTAGCTAAAGTCATAGACGGCAGTGATATAGGAACTATTATAAAATAAGGGGTGGCTATGGTAGAGAAAGAAGTTTTGAAAGAAATTGAAGATTCAATGCGGAAATCGGTATCGGCCACTAAACGAGAGTTTTCGGAATTACGTTCGGGAAGAGCTAACCCGAAGATGGTTGAGGGTATCCGAGTTAGTTATTATGGTACGCCGACTTTATTAAAAGAAATCGCGACTATTGGAATTCCTGAGGCTAGAATGGTAGTGATTAATCCTTTTGATCCGACATCTTTGAAGGATATTGAGAAAGCGATCCTGCAGTCGGAATTAGGCATTACGCCGGTCAATGATGGTAAGCTTATTCGGCTGATCGTTCCGCCATTGTCTCAGGAAAGAAGACAAGATATGATTAAGATTGTAAAAAAAATAGCTGAGGAAGGTAAAGTTTCAATTCGAACGATCAGGCGAGATGGCAAAGAAAAAATAAAAAGTTTGGAAAAAGATAAAAAGATATCCGAAGACGCAAGATTTAAGGCTGAAGAAGAGCTTCAGCAGTTGACGGATAAATATATTAAAGAGACCGATACTGTTTTAGGTGAAAAAGAGAAAGAGCTGACTGACTTTTAAAATGCTTTTTACCTAAAAAATGATCAATCTATAAGTTAGTAATTTAAATATGAGCCGCTAGCTCAGCTGGTAGAGCACCGCCCTTTTAAGGCGGGTGTTCCGAGTTCGATCCTCGGGCGGCTCATATTTTTTTGTATTTTTTTGTTCTTTGAATCAGAAGATTGTTTTTTGTTCTTAACAGTGTTTAAAATAACCTTTTGGATTTTTTTACCCGAATAGAAAAAAATAACAAAACCAATCAACACAGTAGGGAAGTTTAATTGATTACGTGAAAAAATACAAGAAAAAATGTTATTAGTATTTAATATCTTTATTTTTTGATATTGCGTGATAATATAAAAGTATATTCCCGCCGCGGTGGCGGAATTGGCAGACGCGCATGACTTAGGATCATGTCTCGTAAGGGGTGGGAGTTCAACTCTCCCCCGCGGCATTAAAAATGTGTTTTTTGAAATTTGTAAAAGGATCTGTTGAGAGCAATTGTGGTGTTTTTTGATAATTTTTCTGGATTATTTGGTAATTGATGTTTTATTTAAGAAATCGTCAAATAGTATGCGGGGATAGCTCAATTGGCTAGAGCGTCACGTTGCCAACGTGAAGGTTGAGGGTTCGATTCCCTTTCCCCGCTTATCTTGATTCGAAAAAGTAGAGTTATAAAACAAAAAACGATAATAATAGCGGCAATTAATAATGATTAATATCCTTGATTATTTAGATAAAGACAGCATTGTTTTGGACTTTAAACATAAAAATAAAAAAAATATTCTTGCTAGCCTGCTTGATCATCTTATCCTTAAAAACAAAATAAAGAAAGAAAACCGAAAAGAACTGCTTAAAATTCTTTTGCAGCGTGAGGAGATGGGTTCTACTGCTATCGGCGGTTATATCGCTTTGCCGCATGCGCGTACCGAATATGCTAAAAATATAGTTTTATGTTTGGCTATTTCCGGTGAAGGTGTCGATTTTGATTCTCTTGATCAGGAACCGGTAAACGTGGTGGCTTTACTTATCTCAAACCAAAAAGAAGCTGGATTGCATCTTAAGATGCTAGCCTTTCTCGCCCGAATGCTGAGAGATAAATCTTTTGTTCAGCATTTGAAAAACGCAAAGAATGAAGAAGATATCTTAGCTTTGATAAGTAAACAGCAGAAAGCTGTTCAATAATAAAAAAGTAGAAGAATAGTGAAGAAATTCATTAAATATATACGTTGGTTTTATCCCGGGTTACGAATAAAACGATGGATAATTTTAGTTTTGGTCGGACTGTTCCTTGTAACTTTTTCGGCGATTAGGTTTACTCATGATGCCAATATTATTTTGCAAATTGGCGATGGGATATTGTTTTCTCTAGGTTTAATTGTTTTTGTCGCCGGAGTCAGCTCATTGATAAAAAGTTTTTTTGAGGTCATTTATCCTCAGGAAAATAAAAAACTAATTGATATGTTTTATGAAAAGCGGTTTTTATCCCGCGGCCCTAAAATAGTAGCAATTGGCGGAGGAACAGGCCTTTCTACGGTTTTAGAAGGGCTTAAGGAATATACGGCAAATATTACCGCGATTGTCGCGGTTGCTGATGAAGGCGGTTCTTCCGGTAGAATCAGGGAAGAGTTTGGCATTTTGCCGCCGGGAGATATAAGGAACTGTCTTGTATCCTTAGCGGAAGTTCCCCAGTTGATGCGGGATTTGTTTCAATATCGGTTTCAAGAAGGTAATGGTATTAAAGGACATAGTTTCGGAAATCTTTTTATAACCGCTTTGACAGGAATAACAGGGAGTTTTAAGGATGCGGTTGAAGTATCAAGCCGGGTCTTAGCTATTCGGGGCCGGGTTTTGCCGTCCAGTTTGGATAAGATAAGACTTAAAGCTCAATTTAGTGATGGAACGATTAGGGAAGGCGAAGATAAAATACCGGATGCCGGCAAGCCGATTCAGCGGATATATCTTATGCCGGAAGATGTGAGTCCTAATCCGGAAGCGATCGAAGCGATAAAGACGGCCGAACTGATAATTTTTGGGCCGGGCAGTCTTTTTACCAGTATTATGCCCAATCTGTTGATAAGTAAATTAGGCGATGAAATCGTCCGGCGGGATGTGATGAAGTTGTATATATGTAATGTGATGACTCAACCCGGTGAAACTGACGGCTTGACCGCGGCTGATCATTTAACATCGTTGATTGAACATACTAGTGAAGGTATGGTTACTTGTTGTTTAGTTAATTCGGGGAGGCTTGAGTATCCGCTGCTTTTGCGTTACGCTCAGGAGAAATCCTTTCCGGTAATTGTCGATCGCGAACGTATTAAAAAAATGGGGGTTATGGCGTTTGAGGCGGATGTCGTAAGCCGTAGCGATTACTTGAGGCATGATTCAGCAAAAGTCTCAAAAGAAGTTATCGCTATATACAATGAGTGGAAAAGAAAATGGAAAGGTTTGAAGCGAATATCATCTTAGCTAACTCAAATGGTTTGCATGTTCGTCCGGCTGCTGTATTTGTCCAGTTGGCCAGTAAATATGACTCAACAGTCAGCCTGGAAAAAGATGGTGAAGTTGTTGACGGCAAGTCTATAATTGCTATATTGAGTTTAGGATTGAATTGCGGAAGTTCGGTTACCTTAATTGTTGATGGTGATGACGCTGAAGAAGCGTTTCCTGAGTTAAAAAAATTTTTAGAGACTAATCATGCTAAAGGTTAAAGGAATTGCGGTATCGGCTGGGGTTGCTGTAGGTAAAGTATACTATATCGGCAAGGAAGAATTGTCTATACCGAAAAAGAAGGTTTCTCACGCTGAGATCCCGGGTGAAATATACCGTTTAGAAGAAGCTCTAATTGAAACCCGAAAGCAGATCAATCAACTTCAGAAACAAATTTCCAGCGATTTGGGTTTTGAAAATGCGAAAATTTTTGAAGCTCATATTTTAGTTTTAGAAGACAGAGTTCTTATTGAGGATATAATTCTTCAGATTAAAAATAGGAAAATAAATGTTGAATTCGCTTTTTGGCAAAGCATACAAAAATATGTGGAAACTTTACGTAAACTGGATGATGATTATCTGCGCGAACGGGTAACTGATATTGAAGATGTCGCCCGACGAGTAATTCGCCATCTTTTAAAGCAGGAATTTGTCAATCTTCAGGAAGTAAAAGAAAAAGTCATTATAGTTGCTCACGATATAACACCTTCGGAAGCCGCGGTATTACCAAAAGAGCATATTTTGGCTCTGGTTACCGAAGTTGGGGGCCGAACTTCGCACACGGCGATTATTTCCCGAAGTTTGGGTATTCCGGCGGTGGTGGGAATTAATGTCGGTGAGGTTTGCGCTAAACAGGGCGAGACAATTATCGTTGACGGTTATGACGGTATTGTCGTTGTTAACCCTACCGACCGGTCTTTGAAAGAGTATCAGCAAAAATCGGATAAATTTGTTAAAGAGCGAAAAACGGTTCCGGTTCCTAAAGCCTATAAGTCTAAAACCACTGATGGCCGGGTATTGACTGTATCGGGAAATATCGAGTTTCCCGAAGAGATAGCCCTGGTTTGCGAAAATCGGGCTGAAGGAATTGGCCTTTATCGCACGGAATATATGTTTCTTGGCCGGAATGAGTTTCCGACTGAAGAAGAGCAATATAGAGCCTATCAAAAAGTTGCTAAAAATATCAAGCCTCAATCGGTTATTATCAGGACTATGGATATTGGCGGCGATAAGGTCCTTCCCCAAATTCAGTTTTCTAAAGAAATGACACCTTTTTTAGGTTGGCGGGCGATTAGATTCTGTTTGGCTCGGTCGGACGTTTTTAAACCGCAGTTACGGGCAATTTTAAGAGCGGCGGTTGATGGTGATGTTAAGATTATGTTTCCGATGATTTCCGGATTGGAGGAGTTGCAGGCGGCAAAAAAAGTTTTAGAAGAATGCAAAAAAGAACTTAAAGCTGAAGGTAAAAAATTCAAAGAGGATATTTCCGTAGGGACAATGATCGAAATTCCTTCGGCGGTACTTGTCGCCGATCACTTAGCTGCTGAAAGTGATTTCTTTAGTATTGGGACCAACGATTTGATACAGTATACTTTAGCGGTGGACAGAGTAAATGAAAAGGTAGCTTATCTTTATGAGCCGGGGCATCCGGCGGTGTTAAGATTGATAAAACAGACAATCGACGCGGCTCATCGTAATAAAATTTGGGCCGGTATGTGCGGCGAGATGGCTAGTGACCCGCTTTTTGTTTTTGTCTTAATCGGTCTTGGTTTAGATGAGTTTAGTGTTTTGCCGTTATCGGTTCCTAAGGTTAAGGAGTTGATACGACAGGTTTCTTTTGAAGAATCAAAAAAAATAGCCGAAAAAGCCCTTTTACTGGGGACAGCTAAAGAAGTTGAAAAGTTTTTAAAGAGTGAACTAAAGAAAATTTTAAAAAACGATTACGAAAAAATATTACGAGGCTAGAAAAAATAGATGAACGTTGTTATTTTAGCGGCTGGTTATGGAACGAGGCTTTATCCTTTAACTAAAAATACAGCGAAACCGTTGTTGCTTGTCAACGGTAAACCGATAATAAACTTTATTTTAGACAAAGTTTATGGTTTAAGTAAAGACTATAAAATATCGCGAATAAAAGTCGTTTCTAATAATAAGTTCTACAACGATTTCAAAAAGTGGAATGAAAAATATAAGGTCAACGCTGAGATTATAAATGACGGCACTAATTGCCCCCAGGAAAGAAAAGGCGCGATTTTAGCTATAAAATACGCTATTGGGAAATCAAAAGAAGATTTTCTGGTCCTTGGCGGTGATAACCTTTTTGAAGATGATCTTAAAGAGTTTATGGCTCTGACCCGGCAAAGAAAAAAAATGCCTTGTGTCGGGCTATTTGACGTAAAAACAAAAAAGAATGCCGTGCGTTTTGGTATTGTAGAGACCAATCGTCAGATGCGGCTGATTTCTCTTGATGAAAAACCTAAAAAACCGAAATCAACACTGGCGGCAACCTGTATTTACTTTTTCCCCAAAGAAACGGCAGGTCTTTTAGATGTTTTTTTAAGAGAGCATCAAGGCACTGACGCTTCAGGTAAATATATTGAGTGGCTTATCAAACAAACTAAAGTTTACGGTACTGTTTTTAAAGGTAAATGGCTGGATATCGGTCATAACGATGCTTTGAAAGAAGCTGCCGTAATATTTAAAAGTTAAACCTAAAATTCAGGAGTTTAAAATGCCAGCAAAATTAAAAAAATTGCGGGAACAAATTGATAAAATTGACGATAAAATTCTGGACTTGTTAAACAAACGGGCCAAAGAAGTTATAATGGTTAGTCAGCTCAAGCAGGAAAAAAATATTGCTACTTTTGCTCCTGAGCGGGAAGCGCTGATTTACCGGCGATTATTAAAACTGAACCAAGGCCCGCTTTCCGAAGAAGATGTTTATGCAGTTTTTAAAGAGGTTGTTTCTGTTTGCCGGTCTTTACGGGTTTTATTGAATATTTCTTATTTCGGCCCGGAAGGCACTTTTACTCATTTAGCAGCCTTAAAAAAATTTGGTAAAAAACCCAACTTTAAGCCCCAGGACAATATAGCTGAAGTTTTTGAAAACGTTGAAAACGGCTCTTCTGATTATGGGGTTATCCCGATTGAAAATTCGATCGAAGGAGTGGTTAATCACACTTTAGATATGTTTTTGGTTTCGCCGTTAAAAATATGTTCAGAAATTACTTTAACTGTCGAGCATTTTTTGTTGGGCGATCCGGCTAAAACTATTAAGCGTCTTTATTCTCATCCTCAGGTTTTAGCTCAGTGCCGGCGCTGGATTTCTAAAAACTTCTCTCAAATTGAGTTGATTGAGGCTTCCTCTACCGCTAAAGCGGCGATCTTAGCCAAAAAAGACGAGCACGGTGCTTGTTTGGGGAACAAGGCTTTAGCTGAGATTTACGATCTTAAAGTACTTAAATCAAGAGTTGAGGATTCTTCTCAAAATTTTACCAGGTTTTTGGTTATTTCTAAAAATGACAGTAAACCTTCTGGTAAGGATAAGACTTCACTTTTATTTTCGATTAAAGATAGGGCCGGCGCATTGTACGATGTCCTTTCTTCTTTCAAGAATTGTAAGATTAACCTTACAAAAATTGAGTCTCGCCCTTCAAAGAAAAAACCCTGGGAGTACTACTTTTTTGTTGATCTTGAGGGACATAGCCAAAGCAGCCTGGTTCAGAGAGCTTTGAAGCTGATAGAAAAACAAACGAGCTTTGTTCGAGTTCTTGGTTCTTACCCTAAGGGAATTTAAATTTATTTTTTTTAACGATAGCTAAGCTTGTTTGGTTAAAGGAGGATTGGGTTATGGTAGGAGCGCGAAAAATACTAAAACAATTAAAAAGCTATGTTCCGGGAAAACCGATTGAAGAAGTCAAAAGGGCTCTTGGTTTAAAAGAGGTCTTCAAGCTTGCTTCAAATGAGAATCCTTTTCCTCCGGCATATATCCGAAAAGTTGTATTGAGTGAAATTGTTAATATAAACCGGTACCCGGAGTCGGGATGCTTTTATTTAAAAACAGAATTAGCTAAAAAACTAGCGGTTAAAGCTGATGAGCTTATTTTTGGAAACGGTTCTGATGAAATCATAACCATGGCCGTTCGGGCCTTTGTTGGCCGCGGCGATGAGGTTATTGTCGCTTCCCCGACATTTCTTATTTATGAAATCCAGTCGGCGATTCAGGAAGCAAAGATTAAAAAAGTTCCTTTAAAAAATTATGGTTATGATTTAGATGCTATGGCTCGTGCCGTTACCCGCCGGACAAA
>JAQTSA010000098.1 GCA_028711575.1 Candidatus Omnitrophota bacterium
CTCATAAAAAAAGTTATACAACTTAAAGGCCGGGTAATTTGGTGTAACCAGGTACGTGCCGCTGAAAGATATTCTGCCGGTATTCAGTTTGTTGAGGTCAGCAAAGGCTGCAAAGATAATCTTGCCGATTTCTTTTCCGAAACCAATCGTTAACCCTTAAAATTTTTGGTTTATTTGTGTTTTTAACCTTATTTTCCTAAACAGACAGGATTGTTTTACAATAATAAACATTGCTTTTTAAGCTTTATTTACTGTATAATAAAGTAATATTAAGAGGCTATTTAAGATAGGGGAGGTGTTTGTGGCGGTAAAACCAAAAATATTAGTTGTTGACGATGAAACCGATTTGTGCGCTTTGATAAAAGAAAATTTAGAAGAAATCGCCCAATTTGAAATAGTAACAACGTCAGATCCTTTAATAGTTGAAGATCTTTGTGAAAAGGAAATGCCTGACTTGCTTTTAATTGATGTTGTAATGCCTAATCGCAGCGGGTCAGAAGTGATCGCGTCTTTAAGAAAAGATCCTCGGACATCTTCTTTGCCGATAGTAGTTATGAGTGGCTTAGGAGAGATGGTTTATTTTAAGAAAAAAGACAAGTGGCGCTGGCTTCCTAATACCGAAGTTGTTCAAAATAGAGGGGATATTTTAGAGGAAAAAGATTGTCGTAAAGCTGCCGATGCTTATGGCGTTGATGACTATATAGAAAAACCATTTTCTACTGAAGTTTTAGTGGAAGTGCTGACCTATGTTTTAAAAAAACATAATGTTCTTCCTGAATCTAGCTAGATATTTTAGAAATAAAAACTTTCCTTATTGTTAAGCGAAGCTGTCTTTATCGGCTTTGCCTTGTGCTATGAACGTTTATCAAATTTTCCAAATAATTCAGGGTTTTCTGGTAAATCAGTGGGGCATATTTGTTTTTCTCCTGGGCCTTTTTATTGGGTTTATCATCTATCGGATAAAAGCTAAATTCGTTTTTAAGGCTTACTCTAGTATAGTTGAAAAAACAAAAATTCAAGATAGAGAAAATAAAGAGCTTTTGGTAAAGTTAAAAGAATTGGGAAATAGTTTAAATAAGTCGGAACTTGAAGAGAAACTCTGGCACCAAGAAGAAACAGAATTTATTTTTAAGCTTCAGGAAAATATTTCCTTAGAGTTTGACCGAAAAATTGTGTCACGTTATATTGTCGATGGAGTTGGCAAATTTTTTAACGCTAAAAAGGTGGCTTTGCTTTTGGCCGATAATTCCGACGAGCTGAGAATCGAACAAACGAGCGGCTTTGACAGCGAAAAGGTGAGAGAACTTGTTTTAAAAAAAGGAGAAAGTATTTCCGGGTTTGTTTTGGCGAGAAAAGAGCCGATTAAAGTAGATGATTTAAAAAGTGAACCGTATCTGTTAAAAAAGAATAAGGAAAGCTATTTTACAAATGAGTTTATAAGTGTTCCGATACTGTCGCGGCATCGAGTCTTAGGCGTGATTAATATTTGCGGACGTAACATAGATAAAACTTTTTCTAAAAAAGATGTTGCTCTTGCCAGTAGTGTTGGCCGGGTTTGCGGCATCGCTTTTGAGGGTATATTCCTTTATGATCGTCTGGAAGATAGTTATTTGAAGATGATAACAGCCTTAGCTCAAGCTCTTGACGCCCGGGACTCTTATACTAAACGTCATTCGGAAAATGTTACTCGTTATTCATCGGCAATTGCCAAAGAAATGAAGTTAAGCCTGCATCAACAAGAGGTTCTTGTTCGAGCCGCTTTGCTTCATGATCTTGGGAAAATCGGAATTAGTGACGCGGTTCTCTTGAAACCGGGAAAACTAACGGCCGAAGAGTTTGCTCAAATTAAAGAACATCCGCTTAAAGGATATGAGATTGTTCAATCTTTGTCTTTTTTAAAAGAATCAGCGAATCTGATTCTTCATCATCATGAACGTTTTGACGGAAAAGGGTATCCCCAGGGAATAAAGGGAATTGAGATAGAACTGGGGGCAAGAATCTTAGCGGTAGCTGATAGTTTTGACGCTATGACTACCGACCGTCCGTATCGGCCGGCTATGTCAGTAGATCAAGCTGTGAGTGAGCTGATAAAAAGTAAAGCCAATCAGCTAGATCCTGAAATTGTCGATTGTTTTATCAAGGTTTTAAAAAATAATCCGGCTATTGTCTGAGATTTTTCGGAAGCTGATTTAAAAGATAAGGGGAGGTGACTCGTTGGATAAAGAAAATAAAAGAGTTTTATTTGATACTGTTATTGTCGGTTGCGGGCCGGCGGGATTGACGGCAGCGATATATTCCGGTCGAGCTCGGTTTAAAACTGTTGTTCTTCAAAGCCGCCTGGTCGCTTCCCAGGTTTTAACAACCAGTGAAGTAGAAAACTACCCCGGCTTTGTTGGCGCGGTGTCTGGGTTTGAGTTGATAGATAAGTTTCAGAAACAGGCTGAATCTTTTGGCGTGGAAATAGTTTCAGCAACTGTCAGTGAAATTAGAAAGAATAAAGAAAATTTTCAAGTCGTAACCGATGATCAAATTTATGATGCCAAATCAGTTATAATAGCTTCGGGAGCTCAGCCCAAAGAGTTGGGTGTTGACGGCGAAATTCGACTTCGCGGCAAAGGAGTTTCCTATTGCGGTACTTGTGACGGCGCTTTTTTTAGAAATAAAAAAATAATAGTTGTTGGCGGGGGAGATACGGCGGTTGAAGAAGCGCTTTTTTTAACTAAGTTCGCTGAAACTGTCACGATAGTTCATCGTCGGGATCGGCTAAGAGCTGTAAAAATTTTAGAAGAACGGGCTTTTTCCTGCGAAAAAATTTCTTTTATTTGGGATTCAGTAGTAAGGCAAATTGAAGGTGCCGAAAAAGTTGAGTCGATAATCCTAGAAAATGTCAAAAGCAAAGAGAAAGAAAAGGTTTTTTGTGACGGGGTTTTTATCTTTGTTGGTTATTTGCCGAATGTAGGGTTTATGAAAGATTTTTTGGATAAAGACGAAAAAGGGTATATCATAACCGATAGCAATATGGTAACTTCTCATTCGGGAATATTCGCTTGTGGGGATTGCAGAAACACATCGTTGCGTCAGGTTATTACAGCCTGCGGAGATGGGGCAATTGCGGCTCAATCCGCTCGTTATTATTTAGAAGAACTGATGGGTGTTGGCTATAAGTAAGAATAAAAAGGAGTAGATTATGGAAAAAGAGTCGGTTTTATTTTTGGAAAATTTAGTTGCCAAAATAAGTCCTTCCGGATTTGAAGAAGAAGCGTCAGCTCTTTGGCAAAGTCGGACAAAAAAATATGCTGATAAAATAAGGACCGATGTCTGCGGCAATAGTATCGCTGAACTTAATTCCGGTAGTGATTTAAAGATAATGCTTGCTGGCCATATTGATGAAATTGGTTATATGATTAAGTATATCGATAAGGAAGGGTTTCTTTATTTTGCTTGTGTTGGCGGAATTGATGCTCATTTAGTTCCCGGACAGAGGGTTTGGATAAAAACTTCCCGGAATAGGGTTTTGGGAGTAATTGGGAAAAAACCAGTTCATCTGTTGCGAACTGAAGAACGGGAAAAGGTTAGCAAAATAGATCAGCTTTGGATTGATATCGGAGCGAATAATGATAAAGAAGCTAAAAAAATTGTCTCAATCGGCGATGTTGCTGTTCCGGCAGTAGGGTTTGAAACTTTAAGTCAGGATAAAGTCATTGGCCGCGGGTTTGACGATAAAGCCGGAGCTTTTACGGTTAGTGAAACGATGCGCCTTTTGTCAGGGAAAAAAATAAAATCTGCGGTTTATGGTGTGGCAACTGTCCAGGAAGAAATAGGGTTGCGGGGAGCAAAAGTTAGTGCTTACGGAATTTCAGCTGATATTGGAATCGCGATTGACGTTACTTTTGCTACCGATTTCCCTGGTATGGACAAAAAATCGGTAGGTGAAATTTCTTTAGGTGAAGGTCCGGTTATTGCCCGAGGTCCAAATATTCATCCTAAACTTTTTCAAAGGTTAGTCGCTGTTGCTAAAAGCAAAAAAATTCCTTATCAAATAGAAGCGATTGCCCGGGCTACCGGAACAGACGCTAATGTTATACAGCTTACAAAGTCGGGCGTGGCGACAGCCTTAATAAGTATTCCGTTACGCTATATGCACACTCCGGTGGAAGTAATTAGCCTTAAAGATTTGGAAAATACAGCTAAATTATTGAGTGCGTTTATTGAAAGTTGCAGCGGAAAAAATTGTTCGGATTTATTTGGTAAATGAGCAGATTAAAAGAGAATCTTAATCCTGTTACGGCAGAGGAAATGAAAGCCTTAGACGCCTGGGCTATTGATGTCTTAGGCCTTCCGTCGATAGTTCTTATGGAAAACGCTGGTCTTAGGGCCGCGGAAGTGGTTGTTTCCTTAGCTGAGGAAGAAGGTTATAAGAAAATAGTAACTGTTTGCGGAAAAGGCAACAATGCCGGAGACGGGTTTGTTTGTGCCCGTCACCTTTTTAATCGCGGATTTGATGTTGAAGTAATCTTGGTTGAAGAAGAGAGCCGGCTTAAGGGGGATGCTAAAACTAATTATGATATTTTAAAGAAAATGAAGGTCGCGACCAGCTGCTTAGACCAAGCTAAGAGCCTTGTCCTTTTTAAAGAAAAATTAAATAAGGCCGACTTATTAATTGATGCTATTTTTGGAATAGGCTTTAATTCCTTTCTTGCTGAGCCGTATCGGAGTATTATTAATTTAATGAATGGCTCTAACAAAAGTATCATTTCATTGGATATTCCGTCAGGCGTTAATGCTGATACCGGCTTAGTTTCTTCCACCGCGGTAAAAGCTTTAAAAACTGTAACCTTTGGCCGAATTAAGACTGGATTGACTTTAAACCAAGGCCTTAATCTAAGCGGAGAAGTTGTGATAGCTGATATCTCGATTCCGGATAAAAAAACTGAAACCTGCTTGCTGAAAGAACCGGTCGAAACTGAAGATAGAAGGATTGAGAACAAGCTGGGAAACTGTCAAAAATGTGAACTTTATAAAACCCGGACGAACATTGTTGCCGGTGAAGGAAACTTAAACGCTTCTATTCTTTTTATTGGCGAAGCTCCGGGAGCTAATGAAGATAAAACCGGACATCCCTTTTGCGGCGCGGCAGGAAAAGTTTTAGACGAATTACTGAATTCTGCCGGAATAAGCCGTAACGAAGTTTATATCGCGAATATTTTGAAATGCCGTCCGCCGCAAAACAGAAATCCCCGAACGAGTGAAATACAGCAGTGCTCGGTTTACCTTGATTACCAAATAGAAATAATTAAACCAAAGGTTATCTGTTGTTTGGGAAATTTTTCTACGGCTTATATTTTGGAAAAGTTCGGATTAAAAGATAAGATAGAAGGAATTAGTAAAATCCACGGTAAGATTTTTGTGCCTGATCCTAAAATCAGTGATATAAAGATTGTTCCGCTTTATCATCCGGCAGTTGTGACTTATAACGTCAATATGAAAGGAGTTCTAAAGGCTGATTTTAAAATATTAGCTAAGATATAATTTTTTAGCTTAATTTGTGGTGTTTTTCTGGGGATTAAGCCTAAAAGATTTGTAGTGTTTTGCCATATAGCTTTGGTTTCGTTTTAAAGGCAGTTCTTGTTAAAAGTTCTTCTACGTGGTATGGTTATATGTTTGGCCGGCTGCGATTAAGCCGTTTGTCGGGAAAGGTCTTTGCTGGTTGAAAACTTTTTTATCTTAAGTGAACAAAGAAAAGTTTAGGGTAAGAAGAAATGGGTATCAGGTTTTTAAGATCTAAGCTGCTGGGTTTGATGGTTTTAACAAATATATAAGGAGTTAAGATATGAAAATTTCAGATCATCTAAATGTGGACTTATGTGTTATGGATTTGCAGGCAGTGGGGAAAAATGAAACAATAGAAGAATTAGCTTCGGTTTTAAACGCTGCCGGTAAAGTTTCAGACCAAAAGAAATTTGTGGCGGATATCTTAGAACGAGAAGCTTTAGGCTCTACCGGGATTGGTCATGGCGTCGCGATTCCTCATTCCCGGACAAAATCTGTAGACGAATTCTTGATTGCTTTTGGCAAGTCTACTGCTGGAGTTGAGTTTCAGGCTTTAGACGGAGAAAAAGTAAATTTAGTCTTTTTAATGGGAGCTAACCCTAAAGAGTTAAATCTTTATTTAAGACTTTTAGCCGAGTTGTCAAAGCTTTTAATGCATTCACCTTTTCGCCAAGAATTATCTATGGCAAAAACCGCGGAAGAAGTTATTGAAATATTTAAAAAATTTGAATCTTAATAATTGTTTCCTGGTAACCTGCGAGAATTATCTAGCGGTTTAAAACAACATTTATTGTTTCAATCATGTTTCTTGCTGAGACTTTCAAGTCTAAGGGTTTTGGTATATAAGCATCCGCGCCGAATGATTTGGATGCTCTGATTGCTTCTTCATCGTCCCGTCCGGAAAACATTATTATTTTTAAATTTGGGTTGTTGATTTTTAATTGTTTTAAAACCTCAATACCGCAGATCTCACCTAAATCAATATCTAAGAGAATCAGGTCAAATGAGGACTCTGTTATCAATTTTAATCCCTGTTCGGGGTTTTGGCAGGAAAAAAAAGAAAAATTAGCTGATGAGAGTATCTTTTTTGTAAGAAAACATACATCGGAGTCATCGTCTATCAGTAATATCTTTAGCAAACTCATAAGGGTTAAAGCGGCGATTAATGTTTTAACTATATAATTCATTATACTATTTTTTCCCCTTTAATTAAAGGTAAAAAGTAAAAAAGATACTGTAAACTATTATTCGCAAATTGACAAATAAGTAAAAACGGCATACCCTCAAAAGGTATGGTAACTACCAATTACTAACCTTTCAACAAGGAGGATATGCCGTGAATAGACCAGTTAATT
>JAQTSA010000099.1 GCA_028711575.1 Candidatus Omnitrophota bacterium
CTGAGCATGCTTAAAAGCGGCGAATTGTACCGCCCTGAAAGAGTTTTTATGCCGGTTTAATTGTCAATGAACGTTCTTTGAAAATTTGTTATTTTTTGCTTTATCCTTTATAGGATGTCTTTAATTAATTTAAACTTTTCTATTTTCAAAAAAATAGACCCACTCATAAATATTTAGCCGTCAAAGGTAAGACGATTAACAAAGCTCCAACTGTTATTAACAAAAATATATTAGTAATAACGTAAGGGGCAAAACATAACAAAGCTCCGGCAAACAAAGCCGAGAATTTCTTTTCTTTTTTGCCATACAAAAAGTAGCCCGCCCCGATTGCTCCAAAAAAAATTCCGGTAAATATCGTTGATGTATTCATTCCTTAAAGTTAATCATAAAATAAAAAAATTCCATCGGTTCATCCCAAAAAAAATCTTATAAGGTCCGGCTGATTTAGAATCTTAAGCGCCTCGATTATATATTTTCTGTTTTTAGGATTCTTGTACTGAATCAACGCCCGCTGCATCAAGCGATCGCTCAATTTTTTAGCGACAAAAATATCTTTCCCCGTAAAGGGATTCTTTTCGCTATAGTACATTGCCCCGGAAATAGTCATCGGCAGCGGGATATAATCCTGAACTTGCTCGGGATGGATATGTCTTTTTGCCAAATACATAGCAAGTTCAAGAGCCTCTTCTAAGCCCGCACCGGGATGAGCCGAAACGAAATAATTAACCAGATACTGTTTTTTACCCAAACGTTTATTGACCGACTTAAATCGCTCGACAAATTCTTCGTATTTTTTAAAGTCGGGTTTATTCATAAGTTTTAAAACCGGACGGCTACAATGTTCCGGCGCGACTTTCAACTGCCCGCTAACGTGACTAGCACACAACTCCTGTAAATAACGGTCAGACTCTTTGCCTAACAATAAGTCATAACGTACACCGCTGCCGACAAAAACATGTTTTACCGCAGGAATTTTTTTTACTTCTTTCCAAAGGCGCAGCGATTGGTCATAGCCTAACTGAAGATTCTGACATTTACTGGGCTCAATACATTGCTTGTCACGACAAGCGCCGCGATCCTTCCATAACGAGCATTTCGCCATATACATGTTTGCTGTCGGACCGCCGATATCAGTAATCGTCCCTCTAAACAGTCTACTTTTGGCGATTATTGAGGCCTCTTTAACTATCGACTTAATACTTCGGCTCTGAACAATCCGGCCCTGATGCAAATATAAAGAACAAAAACTGCATCCGCCAAAACATCCCCGATGCGAAATAAGCGAATTTCGAACAGTTTCAAATCCCGGTATCCCGCCGGACTTATCATAAACCGGATGCCAATTCCTGTTATAAGGCAAACCGTATATCGTATCCATTTCATCTGTATTAAGCGGCTCAGCCGGCGGATACTGAATAACAAACTTATCGGCACACTTTTGAACGATCGTTTTACCTAAAAAAGGGTCAGACTCAGCATAAACAGCGGAAAAGGCAGCATTAAAAGCATCCTTATTTTTTGATACCGCCTCAAAAGAATCAACTAAAACATAATCCTTAAGGCGACCTAACGACTTTCGGCTGACTACTGTTCCGGCAATATCATCTAACTGGCCAGCGTCAGGCAATTCTTTCAACCGGCGCGCTATCTCAAGGATCTGGCGTTCGCCCATGCCATAAACAAGCACGTCAGCCTTTGAATCAGTAAGGATCGAACGCCGCACCTTGTTTGACCAGTAATCATAATGAGCAAGTCTTCTCATACTGGCTTCTATCCCGCCAAGAACAATCGGAACCCCCTTAAAAACCTGCTGAAGCTTATTAGAATACATTATCGAAGCTCTTTCCGGCCGAAGATGAGCTCTTCCTCCGGGCGAATAGTCATCTTGGTTACGCACCTTTTTGTTTGCGGTATACTTGGCAAGCATTGAATCAATGTTTCCGGCGGTAACACCAAAAAATAAATTTGGCCGGCCTAAAGCCATAAAATCATCAGTTGCCCGCCAATTCGGCTGAGCAATAATTCCGACCTTAAACCCGGCGTTTTCAAGTACCCGCCCAATAACCGCGGCTCCGTAAGAAGGGTGATCAACATAAGCGTCACCGGTGACCAGTATAATGTCAAGCGACGGCCAGTTGCGTTTTTTTAAATCTTTTTTTGATATCGGTAAAAAATCATTCATTCTCAAAACCGTTTATTTTTATTTAGCCTAAAAGAAAAAAGTTCGAGGACTATTTATTTTAAATAGTGAAAAGTGTTAATATCTTCTTTCTCCAAATCAACTTTTAGCTGAATTATTTCATCAGCTGTCTTATTCGACTGCATTTGCCAATAAATCTGTTTATTGAACCCGGTTAAAACCGTCCAAGGACATGAATCTTTCAAGCTATCCAAATACTTAAGTTTATCGATTTGGTTTTTCTGCTGATAATCTTCTGACTCAAGCAAATGATCAAAAATTAAAGCATAGTATATGTCAGCCATAGCCGTCCAAGCCAAAATGCCGTCTTTTTCTAACTGATACACGGCTTTTGACTTCTCAGCCGAAGTTTTATCTTTAAACAAAACCGAGTTAAGATAAGAAAAAACAAGCGACCGCTCTAAATCAGTAAACATCATCTTTTTAAGAGTATCGTTACTAGCTCTTATTTTTCCGTAAGTCTGGATTCGAATCAAAGGCTCAGAAATAGCAAACAACTGCGGCGCCAATTTATCGGCCACTAATTTTGCGTCGAAAAAGGGGTCTTTTACTTGACTCAGATCAATAGTTATCCCCCCAGCATAGTCGGAAACAGTTCTTTCCTGGCCAAAAACTAAAAAAGAAAACATACACAGTCCAAGACTAAATAACTGAAAAGATTTTAAAAAAAATTGCATTTTATCCTCCAGCTTTAATTTCGGCATTAGGGTTAAGCCTCTTTCATCTCCGGCGTTTAGGAAACGGAATGATTACCGCAATGAACGCAGTATTCTCCCGCGACAAAAGTATCGCCGTTACATTGTGAACATTTTTTAAACTGATTGGCGCCGCAAAAGGGACAGATATTTCCGTTTTTGGGAAGCATTTTTCCGCAGGAAAAACAATCACCTTTCATCAGTCTTTTTTGATAAAGTCTTTTTTTATTAAACAGTTTCTTTTGGATAAGGTAGACAAAAGAAATAGCAACCCCTATTGAGAGGAAAATTACAATGTAATGCCACAAAGCCATAATATGGAACAACTCAAGCAGCTTAAATAGTTCCTTAAAAAAATGATAAGGTATCAAGTCTAGGACTACTCGGATTATTTCGATCAAAATAGGTATTGCCGCAATTACAATCAGATGACTTGAAATCAAAGTTCCAACAGTATTATTTTTTTTAATACTTTTAGTGTGCCAAAAATAAAAAACCAGAAAAAGCGGTAACAGAAACAATAACTGCCAAACGAGCTCCCTAAACAGATAAATTCTGTCGTAACGGTTAATATCCTTAATTAACGACTCTCTAAATTTCGAATCACCGATATTAACTATTGCCAATAATTTAATGACCAAAGGGTCAGTTTTAATTTTCTTATCTATTCCGGCAAGTTCAAGGCTTATATCTACTATCTCTTGAGATCGATTTTTCATTGCGCTTGAAACATTGGTTAAATCACCGCGGCTTTCTCCGGCGATCTTTTCTAAAAGTGACGAATCATAGACATTCTTATCGGCATTAAATTCCTTAGTCCATTGGGTTTTTTTCTTTAAAAGTTCCTGGCGAACAACGAACAATTCCTGTAACTTCTTATTTTTATATATTTTTTCGGCCGACTGGTAAAATTTTTTACAAACCGGATGCATTTTGCTGATTTTTGATTCATCGAATACTTTCTGATGTTGATAAGAATAGTTATTGTAATCGTATAGGATAAATTGCTGTAATTGGTCAATTTTGTTAGCTTCTGACCATTGGCTGTTAACGAATACTCGCTTACAACTATAGGGAAAATACTCATCCGGCGAAGTAAGTTGAGATGTATGAGTCGCTAATCCGCCAAAAACAACCGATAAAACAAATATATCCAAAAGAACTATAACTGTCAGCGCTAACTTGTTCAACGGTTCCTGGTCATTAAATTTGGTTAACCGGTCTTTGAATCTCAAAAAACTTTTAAATAAGGCCATAGATCCCTCCTTTTAAACCTAACTAAGCCTTCATTATCTATACTGGTTCGATTTCTTTTAAAACCTGCCGCCAGGCCCTAAAATCGATAGCTTATGCCAAACATATATTTTAACAAACAATTTTTATCGACAATAGGGGAATCCTTAGCTTCTTTCCCCAAGAAATTAGCCTGGACATCAGCCATCAAACTAAGATTGTCAGTCAGTAGAAATCCTGACCTTACTCCGAAAAAGTATTCGACGTCAGAATCAGGGCTGTAGTAACCACGTTTAGGAGTTACTTCATTCTCTCTAACGCCATAATAATAATCAACTCGATCAGCGCTTTGCCAAATTATGCCGAAACGAGGAACAAAAGCATTCTTAAAAAAATTTTTAGAAACCGAAAGTTTCGCCATCTGGCCCTCAGACTTAAAAGAAACATCACTCAGGATATCAAGATTAAAATTGCAATAGCCGGTTTTCCAGTCGATTTTCATTCCGCCGTCTATGCCCCAATCTCTGTCCTCCATACCTTTAAGATCATCGCTATCTTCGGCATCATAACCCGCGAAATTTACGGAAGAAACGATAGCAAACCTCAAGGCTTTATTTTTAGGACTAAAGTAATACCCCAAAGTAGTTCCTTTAATAAAAGCCCTTTCATATTCCAAAGATATAAAAGGGATTCCCATCAGTTTATCATCGATACCGGAATAAGGCTGTTGGGAATAGACAACAGCCATACCGGCAAATCCCCCGTCAAATAATTTTTTATCGCTGATTCCAATTTGGTCATCAATAGCGCCCGCTTCTGAAGCCAAAGACAAAAAAGAAAAAGCCAGAAACAACAAAACAAAAACACTAGAAATTTTTCTCTTCATTTTTAAACTCCTTACAATAAAAGTGATTTACCTATTTGTTTTTTAGCAACTCTATAACCGGCTCCTTCTTAGCTACTCCGGCATAAACCAACGCTGACCGGCCGAGAAAATCTTTTAAATCTTTTGACGCTCCGGATTCGATCAGTAATTTTATAATTTCAATATTCCCCTGAAATGAAGCCATCATTAAAGGAGTTATCCCTCCAATGATTTGCTCATACTGCCTAAGCGGATCATGAGCTCTGCCGAACTGATCAATATTTGCTCCATTGGCAATACACAGCTTGACATACTCAATATTCTGGTTTACCGAAGCGCCCCAAAAAGGCGTGATCCCAAAGTTATTCGGTTTATTAACATCAGCGCCGTGATCGATCAGGAATTCAACAAGCTCATCATTATTAGTCATCATTGATAAGATTAAAGGAGTATCTCCAGTATCTTTTCCGTCATCAACATTGATATCGGCACCAGCTTCAACTAACAATTTAACAATTTCATTGTTTCGCTTGACAGTAGCAAGAATTATTGGTTTAGGTAAACTGCTGTTTTGACGGGGATTCAACTCCCGGCGTATAACCTGAGGGTTCGAAAGAAGAGCCTTTACTTCTTGGACATTATTTTCTGATATCGCCTTAACTAACATCGATTGTTCCGGTTGATAACCGCAGGAAAGAGAAAAAAACATAGCAAATGAAACCGCTAGGAAAAAACGACCAAACACCCCTTTCATTTAACCTCCTGTTTAAAATTTAAATCTGATTTTTGAACTAAATTTTTAAAACGAAAAAACAAGGATTTATTACAACACTCATATAAACCTAAACTTCTCCTCGACCCAAAACTAATTATATCAACAATTTCGGACTTTGCTGAAAAAAGTTATCAACCATAGCCCGGTATTTATCGGGCTTTCTGATCCGGCTGACCTGGTAAAAAAGCTGTTTTCCACCAACAAAAGCTCTCGACCACCACTGCCAGTTTTCTTTCATTTTATCCATCAAATGTCTTGGGCCACTCAACTCTTGCTGATAAGCTAAAAAAACAGATTCCAAAAAACTGTAAAACCGATGACGTTTTTCGTTGTCAGTCGAAACTCTAAGGTTCTTAATCTCTTCCGGCAAAAAGGGATTAACAATCCCTCCCCGGCCAATCATCCAGCCATAAACCCCGCTTAACCGCCCTTTTAAAGCGTTAAACGTCTCAACCGAATTAATGTCGCCATTATAAATAAGCCGATGTTCCGTCAACTCAAGACACCTGCTAAAGGTTTCAATATCGGCTGGATAAGAATACATTTCCTTTCCGACCCGGGGATGAACTATAATTTCTTTTAAAGCGAATCCCTCAATCATCGGCAACAGCTTTAAAATATCATTACTGGTTTCATTACCCAGCCGTAGCTTTAACGATAAACTAACCGGAATTCGAGGAACAACCTGACTAAGAAAATCAACAATGAACTCCGGCTCAGAAAGTAACCCCGACCCGCGTTTTTTGTTCCTGATCTTAGAAAGCGGACAGCCCAAATTCCAGTTGACAGTTTTGTAGCCGAGATCAGCTATCGCTTGAGTTATCAGGATAAAAGTCCTCGGGTCATTACTTAAGACCTGAGGAACAAGCTTTAGTCGGTCGCAATTACGCTCGGGCAAAATATCACGTAAAGGATTCTTTGTTGATTTACGGATCTCACAGCTTCTGATAAACGGCGCGACCGCGAGATCATAACCGAAGAACTCTTTGGAATAGGCGTTGCGATAAACATGATTTGTGACTCCCTGTAACGGGGCCATATAAAGTATCGGTTCCATAATTTTAAAAAGTTTTACCGCTTAGATAATTCAAGAATAAAGATCGGAAGAGCACAC
>JAQTSA010000008.1 GCA_028711575.1 Candidatus Omnitrophota bacterium
AGAACCTCCGGCCAAAAAGGGGGTGTGGTGGGAAAGAATTTCCCACCGCGTCATCTCTCTTCTCAGAAGGGAAAGGAGTGACAGCGCAGCGTCAGAGAGGAAAACCGTAGGTTTTCCTTTATGAGTCGGGATGATCGAGATCATCCTGACGGGAGGAGGGTTTTAGTCCTTCCGGGCCCATAATCGTAAAAGAGAGCTGTTATTTGAATATAGTTTTTGATCAGAAATAATGCTAAGAACCTCCGGCCAAAAAGGGGGTGTGGTGGGAAAGAATTTCCCACCGCGTCATCTCTCTTCTCAGAAGGGAAAGGAGTGACAGCGCAGCGTCAGAGAGGAAAACCGTAGGTTTTCCTTTATGAGTCAGGATGATCGAGATCATCCTGACGGGAGGAGGTTTTAGTCCTCCCTGAGCGTATATTTGCTGAAAATTTTGGACTTAGTTTAAGCTGATAGCTATGCCAATTCCAAAAAATAAGCGGTATTGGAAAGATTTCAGGTGAAAACCTTGATTTTTATTTAGCTGGCTAAAAGAGATCAGTCGCCGGGCGATTAGCTCAGCTGGTTAGAGCGCTACGTTCACATCGTAGAGGTCACAGGTTCGAGTCCTGTATCGCCCATATTACGGCTATACAATTAGTGTTTTTTGAAAAATCGTCGCAAACATAAGAGGTGAAAATGGATTTAAAACAAGAAATTACCAAGCTGGTTGATCTACAAGAAATAGATTTAAAGATTTATCAGCTGGATCAGAAAAAAAGTGTAGAAATTCCCGCCAAAATAGATAAACTAAATAAAGAATTTGAGCTCCAAACGCAGGCTTTAAATGATGCTCAGGACCTTTTTAAGGACGCTCATTTAAAAAAGAAAGATGCAGAATTGAATTTAGCTCAAAAAGAAGAAGCTTTACTTAAAGGTCAGGGACAGTTATATAAACTTAAGACCAATAAAGAGTATCAGGCAAAATTAACCGAAATAGCAGCTCTTAAAGCCGATGTCTCAGTTTTGGAAGAGAATGTTCTGAAATCAATGGAGACAATCTCTTTAGCTGAAGCTAAAATCGCTTCAGAGAAACAATCTCTTTCGGAAAAAGAAAAAAAATCTAAAGAAGAAATATCCTTGTTAACGTCTGAAATAAAGGAGTGTGAGATTAGCCAAAAGGTTCTTGAGGATAAACGGCTTGGCTTATCCCGGGATGTTGACCCGAAAATATTGGCTACTTATGAAAAATTGGTTAAAACCAGATCTGGATTAGCGATTGCTAAAGTGGTTAATAACAGCTGTGGTGCCTGTTATATGAGTGTTACCGCTCAAGTTATCAATGAGCTTAAAATGTATAAAGACCTAGTAATGTGTGCTACTTGTATGCGAATTCTTTATATTGACGAGAATCAAAGCCTATGATAAACGTATACATCGACGGATCTTCAGTCGGCAATCCCGGTAAAGTAGGGATAGGTTATTTGATTTATGACGATGATAAGCTTCTCAAAAAAGATAGCGTTTATCTTGGCGTGCAAACCAATAACTTCGCCGAGTATATGGCTCTAATTTTTGCTCTTACGGAAAGTCTATCTTTAGGAAAGCTGGATGTTAACGTTTTTTCTGACAGCCAATTGCTTTGCGAACAGATAAAAGGTAA
Source organism: Candidatus Omnitrophota bacterium (assembly GCA_028711575.1). Taxonomy (GTDB): domain Bacteria; phylum Omnitrophota; class Gorgyraeia; order Duberdicusellales; family 4484-171; genus JAQTSA01. The sequence goes on from JAQTSA010000008.1 coordinate 1,640, forward strand.
CTATAAAGTAAAGAACAATAACATATTTCCCTTGTTTGTTTTAGCAAAAAAAATAATATCAAAATTTGATAAATTTCAAATCAGTCATATCGACCGTGAAAAAAATCAGGAAGCTGACGCTTTAGCCAGAAAAGGTTCGGGCTTTTTGATTTAAAAATTCTCTAGTGGCTAAGTTCTAATTTTTGTGAGAAAATAAATATTTATCGATAATAATTAAGCAATAAAAGGGAGGTCTTATATGAGTGGTCATTCCAAGTGGGCAAGTATTAAACATAAAAAAGGTGCTAATGACGCTAAACGCGGCAGAATTTTTACGAAATTGATACGGGAAATAACTGTAGCAGCAAAAAATGGCGGCGGCAGTCCAGATACAAACGCGGCGTTACGGTCGGCGATTACCCGGGCCAACGAAGCTAATATGCCTAAGGATAATATCGATAAAGCGATTAAAAAAGGTACGGGCGAATTGCCGGGTGTGGTTTATGAAGAGCTTGCTTTTGAGGGGTATGGTCCTGGTGGAGTCGCGATTATTGTTGAAACTTTAACCGACAATAAAAATCGTGCTTCAGCTGAGATTCGTAATATATTCTCTAAACGCGGCGGTAATATGGCCGGATCGGGGTCGGTTTCCTGGATTTTCACACCTAAAGGATATATCTTAGTCGATAAATCTCAAACTAATGAAGATGATTTGTTCGCGATCAGTGTTGATGCCGGGGCAGAAGATGTTGATGCCAGCGGTAATAACTTTGAAGTTTACTGCGACCCGAAAGATTTTGAAAATGTGAAAAAAGCTATTGCTGATAAGGGCATTAAATGGGAAACCGCTGAGCTTACTCAGGTACCTAATTCAACGATTAAAGTTACTGGTTCTCAGGCCAAACAAGTACTGGGTCTGGTTGAAACTCTGGAAGAACATGATGATGTCCAAAAGGTACATGCTAACTTTGATATTCCGGAAGAGTTGTTGGAGGAACTGGCTCAGGAACTGTAAATGGCTTATAATCAATGATAGTCTTAGCTGTAGATGTGGGCTTGAAAGTTTCCGGTTACGTTGTCTGTCGGGTCCAGAAGTCCGATATAAGTCTATTGGTTCAAAACGAAATAAAATCATCTTCTTCCAGCCAATTATCTGAAAAGCTGGGGATTATTTTCTCGGAGCTTAAAAAACAGGTAGAGAAATATAAAGTAGATACTCTTGTTGTTGAAATTTTATATTCTCATCATAAGCATCCGATGACCTTAGGTGTTCTTTCGGAGATCAGGGGTGTGGTCTTGCTTTTGGCCGATCAAATGGGGTTAGCGGTATTTCAATATTCACCGACCAGAGCCAGAAAGTCTTTCTTGGGGTGTGGAAGATCTGATTCGGCTCAGGTTAAACGGATGGCCGAAAGTCTTGTTGGGGCCCCTTTTGTTTCAATTCATACCGCTGATGCTTATTCTTTGGTTGTCGCGTTTTCTCACGATAATAAATATCAGCTTTTAAAAGCCGTAAGGGGAAAATAATGATTACGCGGATTAGAGGGCGACTTGTTAAACAGGAAGATAACCGAGTTGTACTTGATGTTGGCGGTTTATTCTATGATATTACCGTATCGGCGGCTATTCATCCTTATATTCAAAGACAAGATCCGGCCGCGGTTGAATTGGTAACCTATCATTATTTGACTGTTGATAAGAATAAAAGTATACCGGTGATGATCGGTTTTTCTGAGGAGTTAGAACGGGAGTTTTTTGAAAAGTTTATTAGCGTTTCCGGGATTGGTCCTAAAGCGGCAATCAAGGCTTTTGATAAGCCGATACCGCGTATCGCCCAAGCTATTGAGGATTCAGATATAGCCTTTTTAAAAACTTTAGACGGTATTGGCAATCAAAAAGCTAAACAAATAGTCGCTTACTTGCAGGGAAAAGTCGGAAGATTCGCTTTGATCAGGGAAGAACAAGGAGATATTCCTAATGTGGACAGAGAGTTAATTGATGAGGCCAAAGAAGTTTTAAGGAGGTTGCAGTATAGTCCAAGAGAAATAGATTCAATGGTCGAAAAAGCTTTAAGTGCTAATTCTGAAGTCTCTACAGTTGAGGATTTTTTAAATGAAGTTTATCGTCAGCGAAGTTAGGTGTTGATATGGGTGATGAAGCTATTGAAAAAAAACAAATAAAACAAATCCTTGAGTCGCTCCTTTTTATTAATGAAAAACCGATTGAGATATCCGAGCTGCTTCGGGTAACTGAGAAGGATAAAAAGGAAGTCGGATCAGCTTTGGATGAGTTGATATCTGAATATGAGCAACGTTCTTCCGGTATTTCGATTGTTAAAGTCGCCGGAGGTTATCAGATGTGTTCTCACCCTGACAATGAACCTTGGGTTAAAAAGATGTACCGTGAGAGGAGTAAACATAAACTCTCAACGGCGGCCTTGGAATCTTTAGCGATTATTGCCTATAAACAGCCGATTACCCGAATGGAGATTGAATCTATCCGGGGAGTTAACGTTGACGGCGTTAGCCGTCATCTGCTTAATATGGGCCTGATTAAAACTGCCGGACGAAAGGATGTTATTGGTAAGCCGTTTTTATATATTACAACACGAAAATTTCTTGAATATTTTGGTCTTAACAGCTTAAGAGATTTGCCAAAACTTGAAGAGTTCGCTTCTTTGATACCTGACGAACAGGTTTTAAAGGCTTCTGACGGTAACTTTGGCTCAGGTGTTGAAGAGTCAGGCAGTGATCAGCCGGATTCGTTGAGTCAAGAGACTGAGTCTCCTCAGCCGCAAGGCATTGATCCGGCTGAAGATCCGGCCTTAGCCGAAAGCGTGACCATTGAACAAGATGAATCCGCGAGCCAAGAGTTTGATTCTAAACAAGATGAATCCGGATATTTGAATGATCGGTATATAAGCGAATCGGATGATGCCGGTTCTATCGATGACAGTTCTCTTTTTTTTGAGAACGAAGATCCGAAAGATGAAACTATTTTGACTGATGATGATTCCGCTGAAGAAAACCAATCAATTGATTCTGACGAAACTTCAGTTGATGAATCAGAGGTTTTGCCTGAATTGGAGACGAAAAATAGGGAAACGTAAACTATAAATTTTACCGCAAATCTAAGAGTAAGGGAGGAATCAAATGAAAAGCTATTTCGCTTCAGAGTCGGTCACTGAAGGGCATCCGGATAAGGTATGCGACCAAATATCGGATGCGGTATTGGATGAAGTATTAATGAACGATCCTCGTGGTAGAGTTGCCTGTGAAACCTTGGCAACAAGAGGATTTGTTATGGTTGCCGGTGAGATTACAACTAACTGTTATGTCGCGGTTCCTCGTTTGGTTCGCCGGGTGTTAAAAGATATTGGTTATGATGATCCGATCGGCGGATTTGATTATGAGAGTTGCGGAGTTGTTACGGCGATTCAGGAACAGTCTCCGGATATCGCTTTAGGCGTTGACGTCGGCGGCGCTGGTGACCAGGGGTTGATGTTTGGTTATGCCAATTCTGAGACTCCGGAACTTATGCCTTTACCGATTATGCTTTCTCATAAGCTGGTCAAAAGATTAGCTGATGTACGTAAAGAGGGGTTACTTAGATATTTACGTCCTGACGGTAAATCTCAAGTTTCTATTGAATATGTCAACGGCAAACCGGTCAGGGTTGACGCTATCGTTATTGGCGCTCATCATGATAATAAGGTTAAAACTGAAGATTTACGGTCTGATATTCGGAAATTGGTAATCGATTATATTGTTCCTAAAGACTTAATCGATTCTAAAACGACTATTTTTATTAACGGTACAGGCCGGTTTGAAGTCGGAGGCCCGGTATCGGATACTGGAGTTACTGGCCGAAAAATAATAGTCGATACTTACGGTGGATACGCCCGCCATGGCGGGGGAGCCTTTTCCGGTAAAGATCCTTCTAAAGTTGATCGCTCGGCTTCTTATATGAGCCGGTATATCGCTAAAAATATCGTTAAATCCGGCGTAGCTTCTGCCTGTGAAGTGCAGTTGTCTTACTGTATCGGAATCGCTGAACCGGTTTCGGTTAATGTTGAAACTTTTGGTACTTTTAAAATTGAAGAAGAAAAAATTGTCAAGGCTGTTCGTGAGACGTTTAAACTTACACCATCAGGAATAATCGAAGAGTTACAATTGCTTCGTCCGATTTACGAAAAGACTGCCGCCTATGGTCACTTTGGCCGGGAGGATGTCGGGTTTACCTGGGAGAACACAGACAAAGCAGAGGCCTTAAAGAAGGCGATACGTTGAATATAGGTTAGATTGTTTTTCCGGCCCTGGAATTCTAGACTAAAATTCCGGGGCTAGTGTTTTTTTAAAATTATAAAACTGATGATTTATCAAAACGAATGCGAACTTATTGACGGTACAACCCTTGTCGAAAAGGATAACAAACTTTTTTGTCATGACAAGGAAGTTTTGATCCAAAAGATAATACCGAATATGGTTGATACCATTATTTTGGGTGATTTACCGTTTATGAAAAAGATCATTTTTTGGGCCGCCTATAACCTGGGATTGAATTACGGAGTTATTCCTTCTTCGATACATGGCCTTTATCAAGCTCGCGGCGAAGGAAAGGTTGGCGGGTTTGTTGTCCCGGCGATAAACATAAGAACTTTGACTTATGATTTAGCTCGGTCAGTTTTTAGGGCGGCAAAAAAGATAAATGCCGGCGCCTTTATTTTAGAAATCGCGACCAGTGAGATCGGTTATACCGCCCAACGGCCGATGGAATATTCAACTATGATAATTTTAGCCGCGCTGAGAGAAGAGTTCGTTGGCCCGGTTTTTATCCTTGGCGACCATTTTCAGGTTGTCGCGTCAAAATTTGTTGAAGATAGAAACAAAGAACTGAACAATTTAAAAACATTCATTGATGAAGCAGTAGATGCTTCTTTCTATAATATTGATATCGATGCTTCAACTTTAGTTGATTTGAGCAAGGATACATTAGAAGAGCAACAGCGTCTTAACTATGAAATGACCGCCTTTTTTACTAAGTATGTGCGTTCCCTTGAGCCCGCAGATATAACTATTTCAATCGGTGGAGAAATCGGTGAAGTTGGAGGGAAGAACTCGACGGCTGAAGAATTGACGGCGTTTATGTCCGGTTACTTAAACCAAATCACCGGCATTAAAGGAATATCAAAAATGAGTGTTCAGACCGGTACCACTCACGGCGGAGTTGTCCTTCCTGATGGGACAATCGCTGAAGTGAAAATTGACCTTAAAACTCTATCCGATTTATCGGACATTTTATGCAAATGTTATGGTATGGCCGGAGCGGTTCAACACGGCGCCTCAACTCTCCCCAACGAGGCTTTTCATCATTTTTCGGAAGTGAATTGCGCTGAGATACATTTAGCTACCCAGTTTCAAAATATCGTTTATGATTATTTACCGATACCGATGAAAGAGGAAATTTATTCCTGGATCAACGAACATTGTTCTTCAGAGCGTAAACCGAATTGGACAGACCATCAATTCAATTATAAAACCAGAAAAAAAGCTTTAGGACAATTTAAAAAAGAAATTTATTCTTTAAGAAAAGACGTGAAGAATAAGATAGCGTCGGTTGTGGAAGAAGAATTTACTTTTCTTTTTGATAAATTGAATATTAAAGATACGAAAGAAATAGTTAACAATTATGTTACTTTAGTTAAAGTCGAAAAGAAAAAAGAAGATTTTTTTAAAGATTATAATCAGCTGAAGGAAGGCGATAGCGCGGATTAAAATTTTAAAAAGGAGATTTGACTATGAATTCAGACAAAATAAAAAAAGGGTTAGAACGGATGCCGAACCGGGCTTTGTTATATGGAACCGGATTACACCAGAGTCATATCAATCGTCCTTTTATTGGAATCGCGACAAGTTTTACGGATATTATACCTGGCCATATAAATATGCGAACCCTTGAACGTTACATCGAACGCGGAGTTGAGAATTCAAACGGAACACCTTTTCTTTTTGGTGTGCCGGGAATTTGTGATGGAATAGCCATGGGCCATACCGGGATGAAACATTCTTTACCGTCTAGGGAAATGATTGCCGATATAATTGAAAGTGTGGCAAGCGCTCACGCTTTTGACGGTTTAATTCTGCTTACCAACTGTGATAAAATAACACCGGGCATGATTATGGGGGCTTTACGGATTAATATCCCGACGATCGTTGTTACCGCTGGCCCGATGCTTTCGGGTAATTTTGGAATGAAAAGATTGTCTTTAGTTCGGGATACCTTTGAAGCGGTTGGGCGGGTTAAGTCGGGAGAAATGAAAGAAAAAGAGCGGAATATTCTGGAAGAAGAGGCTTGCCCATCTTGCGGTTCCTGTCAAGGGCTGTATACAGCAAATACTATGGCTTGTTTGACAGAAACGATAGGGTTATCCTTGCCCTATTGCGGAACTTCTCCCGCGGTCTTAAATAAAAAAATAAGAATCGCTTATGAAAGCGGCCAGAGAATCGTAACATTAGTTAAAAAGAATATAAAGCCCCGGGATATAGTTACGAGAAACTCATTAGAAAACGCGATTCGGGTTGACATGGCATTAGGCGGATCATCGAATACAGTTTTACATCTTATGGCAATAGCTCATGAAGGAGGTGTTGACTTAACCTTAAAAGATTTTGACCGATTAAGTAAAGATACTCCGCATATATCAAATTTACGGCCTGGTGGGGAATACTTTATTGAGGATCTTGATCATGCCGGCGGAATACCGGCTGTATTAAAACGGCTTGAACCAAAACTAAATGATACTTTAAATGTTTCCGGGGAGACTCTTAAACAGATAACTAAAAGAGCGACGATTTATAATGATGATATTATCCGTCCTTTAAACCAATATTACCATAAACAAGGCGGGATAGCTGTCCTTTATGGTAACCTTGCTCCTGAAGGAGCAATCGTCAAGCAATCCGCGGTAGAAGAATCAATGATGACTTTTAAAGGACGGGCACGTGTTTTTAATTCTGAGGAATTATCGATGAAAGCGATACTTTCCGGCAAAATAAACAAAGGCGATGTTGTTGTTATTCGCTATGAAGGACCAAGCGGCGGCCCTGGGATGCGTGAGATGTTATCACCGACGAGCGCTCTTGTTGGCCTGGGGCTACATAAAAGTGTTGCTTTGATTACCGATGGCCGGTTTTCCGGTGGTACCCGCGGTCCTTGTATCGGTCATATTTCTCCCGAGGCAGCTAGTTTGGGGATGATCGCTTACTTGAAAGACGGGGATATTATCCAGATTGATATCGCGAATCGAAAATTGGAAGTTTTAATTACTGACAAGGAATTGGAAAATCGTAAAAAAACTTTTAAAAAACCGGTACCGAAGGTCAAACAGGGATATCTATCCCGTTACGCTCAAATGGTTACCTCAGCTTCTACTGGGGCGGTTTTTAAGAATTATTGATCAGTTTGATCTGTGAACAGTTTTAAGTCTTTTGTCGGGCGCGGTTTGTTAGTTTAGAAACTTCTTATTGACAAGGAGTTAAGCCTCTGTTATGATTTTTATAATCTGAGACTATATGAAAACTGTTAATATTTTTAAACGTAAAATCAGTAATTTATTAGGCGCGTTTTCAAACGATATTGGTATCGATTTGGGAACAGCGACAACTCTTGTTTATTTAAGAGGCGAAGGAATAGTTCTTTGTGAGCCTTCAGTGGTTGCGATATACAAGAATACCGGGGTCCCTTTAGCTGTTGGAGAAGAGGCAAAACGGATGTTAGGTAAAACTCCGGGAACTATAGTTGCTATTCGGCCAATGAAAGACGGGGTTATCGCTGATTTTGATGTTACTGAAGAGATGTTGCGTTATTTCATCAAAAAAGCTCATCCCCGGAGAATTCTTATTAATCCGCGAATTGTAATTGCTGTTCCATCAGGTATTACCGAAGTAGAAAAACGAGCCGTTAAAGAGTCGGCCTTACGGGCTGGCGCCCGGGAAGTTATTTCGGTGGAAGAACCTATTGCCGCGGCAATTGGTGTCGGTTTACCGATTGCTGAACCCCAGGGTAATATGATTATTGACATTGGCGGCGGAACAACTGAAATAGCGGTTATTTCTTTAGGCGGGATTGTTTATGCCCGCTCGATTCGGGTTGGCGGTGATGAAATGGATGACGCGATTGTCGAGCATATGAAAAAAAATTATAATCTCATGATTGGTGAGCGAACTGCCGAAGAAATAAAAATTAAAATAGGCTCGGCTTGTTCCTTAGAAGAAGAGTTAACTATTGAAGTTCGAGGCCGTGATTTAATTACCGGTTTACCAAAATTTATTAGAGTTAGTTCTGAGGAAGTAAGGGAAGCTTTGGAGCTGCCGTTAAGGGAAATAGTTGAAGCAACAAAAGTAACCCTTGAGCGGACTCCTCCGGAATTAGCGGCGGATCTCTTAGAACGTGGGATAGTCCTTTGCGGAGGCGGCTCTCTCTTACGGGGATTCGACAAGCTCATTTCCGATGAAACCGGACTTGCCTGTTTTGTCGCCGATGATCCGTTAACCGCTGTAGCTTTGGGAACCGGAAAGATTTTGGAAGAACCAAAATTCTTGAAGAAAATATCTCTTGTATCTACCTTCTAAAATAAAACCAACGCATATTGGCTTAGTCGCCTTACTATTCTTTTTACTGCTTTTGCCGTTTAAAGACACGGTGGAATATTTACTTATTTTCTTTTCCCGGCAGGTAATGTTTTCGCCTTCCGGCCAATTTAAGGAAATCAAAAAGGTTGAAAGTGAAAACCTCAGTTATATTCTTAAAATCCGTGAATTGGAGTATCTTGAAAAAGATAATATCCGTTTACGTAAAGCTCTAAGTTTTAAGGAAAATAGCCGGCTAAATCTTATCGGCGCCGAAGTTATCAGCTTTGACCCTTCCAGTTGGCGGAGAATTATAACCATTAATTTGGGCGATCAGGATGGTGTGGAAAAGGGGTTATACGCGATTGATGAAAACGGCTGGTTTATTGGCAAAGTTGTGAACGTTAAAAAACATTACGCTCAAATCATGCTGGTTAATGATCCGGACTTTAGCCTGCCGGTTTTTGTTGGTTCGCGTTTGATGGGGCTGATGAAAGGCGGCCTTTCCGGGGTAACGGTTCTCTATATTGATGAAGCCGGTGATCTCAAAGAAAAGGATAAGGTCTGGGTCAAGGTAGCTTCTTTAGCCTCTCCGATTTATTTGGGCGAAGTATCCAGGGTTTATAAAAATGACGATGATCTCTTCTGGAATATAAAGGTTAATTTGTTTTCTGAGAATCCGTTTTTACACAAAGTTTTTCTGGTTAAATAACGTTATGCGTTATGATTTATACAAAATCTTTTTTAGCTTACTTATATTACTGCTGCTTGATATACTTAAGCCGTTAACCTATTCTTTGCACGGTGAGTTTCTTATCGTTGGTATTATATTTGTTTTTATTTATTATCCCGCTAGAATCTCGCTGCCTTTGGGTATATTCTTTTCTTATTGCAAAGACGCGATTTCGATCAATGTTATCCCGATCAATGTTATTGAAATAGTCTTTATCTTTTTCCTTATTAAATTTTTGTTATACCGTTTACCAAAATCCGCTGTAAGAATCTTTTTGCCGGTCATTGCTTTAGCGGCGTATGTTTTAATTAATTGCTTTCATTTCGGTGTTTTATCTTTTATGTTTAATTTCAGATTTCTTGTTAATAGCTATATTTTGTTTCTGATCTCCGATTATCTTCTGCGGAAAAATTTAAAAGTTGAGAATCCTTATATCAGTGACTATCGGATTATAAAATGATGAATCTATTATGAGTTCTAAGCCATTAAATTATAAAATTTACGCGACAGGTTTTATTATTCTTTTGTTTTCTTTTTTTTATTTTCAAATTTTAAAAGGTGATGAGTATTTAAAACGGGCCAAGAACAATTATGTCCGGCTTATTCCAATAACTTCAATTCGTGGTGTTATTTTTGACTCTAACTCGCGGGTTTTAGCTTACGATAAACCTTTTTTTAATCTGGCGGTTGTCCCTTATCATATTCGTGATAATCGTGATGAGCTGTTTGTATCGTTGGCGGAATATTTGTCGATAGACCCTAAAATAATATATCGTAACTACAAAAAAAACCTGCTTAATTATTTTTCCCCGGTAAATATCGTTGTTGATATTCCTAAAAATAAAGCTTTAGCCTTGACTGAAAAGTTTTCCGATATCCTGATTAATCCCGAACCCAGGCGTTTTTATCCTTATCCCTATTCTATGAGTCATATCCTTGGCTATGTTAAAGAAGCGTCTACCTTCTACGATAAATTAAAGAAATATGGTTATCGTCCTTTGGAAAGAGTTGGTTTTAATGGTATTGAGCAGTATTATGACAGTTACCTGCGCGGCCAAGACGGCGGCGATTTAATTGAAGTCAACGCCCATGGAAACAGTGTCGGTTTTCTAGGCAGACGCAGTCCGCGTAAAGGAAAAGATATTTATTTGACAATAGATGCTCAAGCGCAAGAAATTGCCTATGATGCTTTAGAGAATCGAAAGGGGTCGATAATCTTAATCGAGTCGGTTAGCGGCCGGGTTAAAGCCATGGTTTCGTCTCCGGCTTACGATTCCAATAAAATGATTTCCGGTAAAGGAATTTCGAAGTTTTTAAACGATAACGAAAATACACCGATGCTAGATCGTTCGATTAAAGGCCTATATCCAATTGGCTCAACCTTTAAACCGATTGAGGCACTTGCCGGCTTAGAAGAACGAACGATTCGGACTAATACCTCTTTTTTATGTGAGGGGGCATTCAACTTAGGCGCAGCCAGGTTTCGTTGTACGCATGTCCATGGGCGTCAGGATATTTATCAGGCGATAGCTCACTCTTGTAACATATACTTTTATAATCTTGCCCTTCTTATGGGCCCGGAAATACTTTCTGGCTGGGCTGAAAAGTTCGCTTTATCTTCATTTACGGGAATAGACTTGCCGGGTGAGAAGAAAGGTGTTGTTCCTTCACCGGCCTGGAAACAGAAACGTTATCACGATAATTGGTATTCCGGCGATACTTTAAATCTTTCGATCGGCCAAGGGTATTTTGTTTCAACTCCGCTTGAAATTCTCGTCGCGACAAATGTCTTTGCCAGCGGGGGGTATATTGTTCGGCCTTATCTTTTGGACCGGGTTGATACTGAAAGCTATGGCGTTAAAAGCCAAAAAAAAATAGCGGTAACCGAGGAAAACCTCAAAATTGTCGTTGAGGCAATGCGTCAGGCTGTATCCTTAGATACCGGAACTGCCCGGATCTTAAATTCCCTAGACTTAAAAATCGCCGGAAAAACCGGTACAGCTCAAGCCAACGGTAAAAGTCATGGCTGGTTTGTTGGTTTTTTTCCCTATGATAATCCTAAATACAGTTTTTGTGTTTTTCTTGAGCACGGCGGTTCAAGTTATGAAGCTTTAAAAATCGCGAAAATTTTCTTAATGAAACTCAAGGATGAAGGACTATTATGATTGGTAAAATAAAATTCAATTCTCAAACTGTGATAATTTTATGTTTAATATTTTTAAATATTTTAAGTATCGTATCTTTATATAGCGGTTTACATCGAGCCGGAGAGTTCGCCGGCCGAGCGGTTTTAACTAAACAAATTGCCTGGATAATTATTTCCTGGTTGTTCTTTATCGGGTTTTGTTTTGTGAATTATAGAGTTTACTTTGATTTCGGTTTTATCTTTTATGGTTTAAATATTGTTCTGTTGGTCGCGGTGATGTTCTTTGGCGTCAAAGTTATGGGCGCTCAGCGTTGGCTTTCTTTCGGCGCGATGAACTTGCAGCCATCGGAGATATCAAAGGTAACTGCTATTTTTGTTCTAGCCCGTTGTTTTTCTGCCGCCAAAGGCCGAAATCTCTTTAAAGATTTCTTTTTCCCTTTAGGCTTGATGCTTTTTAACGCTCTTTTGATTTTTAAACAGCCGGATTTAGGTACGGGCTTGACTTTACTGATGCTTTTTATCTTAATAGGTTTGTCATCAAAAGTTAAAAAAAAATATTTTATTTTTCTAATGGTTATTGGTCTTGTTACCGCGCCACTGGGTTTTAGTGCTCTCAAAACATATCAGAAAAATAGACTTGTAGTTTTTATTAATCCTAATGTTGATCCGCTGGGAGCTGGATACACGATTATTCAGTCAAAAGTAGCTATTGGTTCGGGAAAGTTTCTCGGTAAAGGCTTTTTATCCGGCACTCAGAATCAGTTTAACTTTTTGCCGGAACGGCATACTGATTTTATTTTTACGATTGTTGCTGAGGAATGGGGATTCTTGGGCAGTATCTTTTTGCTTCTTATTTATTGGCTTATAATAACAAGAATTCTTGAGAAAGCAAAAGAATGTAAAGACACTTTTGCTCAGCTTCTAATTGCCGGCATAGCAGCCTTGTTTTTTATTCATGTTTTTATCAATATTGGGATGACTTTGGGGATCTTGCCGGTTGTGGGAATCCCTCTTGTTTTTATGAGCTATGGCGGAACAAGCATGCTGGTTTGTTTCAGTTTGCTCGGCATATTTTTTAATATTTGTAAGGAACAGGGTTAAATAGGGTGTAGGGTGTAGGGTGTAGGGTTAAGAGAATAGAGAAGATAGAAGATAGAAAATAGAGGATAGAAGATAGAATCGTTTAGCGATTAATATAGTTTGGGCTCTAATGTTTTTGTCTCTTAAGGAAAATAATGGTAATATATTTTATACTATACCCGATACCCTAGACCCTAATAAGATATGGATTTATTGAACTTTAGAAAACCTCAGCGATATATCGGTAATGAATGGAACGTTACAAAAAAAGACCATCAGGGACGGATTTCGGTAGCTTTAATCTATCCTAATCTTTATGAGGTCGGTATGAGTAACGTTGGCCTTCGAATAATCTACGGTGCTTTGAATAGTTATGATAATATCGTTTGTGAACGGTCATTCTTGCCGGGAGAAGATATGGCTTTAGCCATAAAAAATGGCGAGTTTGACCTGTTTTCACTGGAAACCAAGACAGCCTTAAAAAAATTCGATTGTTTAGCTTTTAATTTAAGTTCAGAGTTAAATTACACAAATTTTCTTAATATCCTTTCTTATTCCGGAGTTTCTCTCATCGCTTGCCAGCGCGAAACTCAGATAGTCCTTGCTGGGGCTATATCTAATCCTGAACCGTTATCGGAATTTGTTGATGTTTTTTTTATCGGCGAGTTTGAAGCGGTGATTGATGATTTTGTTTCGGTTTTATCGCGTTACTCGGCAAAAAATGAGCGCCTGAAAGCTTTGAGTGAAATAGCCGGTTTTTATGTTCCAAAATTTTATGCGGTAGATTTTGACGGTAAAAATTATATTGTCAAAAAAAATTACCAAAAAGCAAATTTACCGATAAAACGGGTTTATGTGAAAGATTTGAATACATCGTTTTATCCCGGGCACTGGGTTACTCCCAATACGGCGATTACTCATGACCGGGCTCAGGTTGAGATATCGCGGGGATGCCCTAACCGTTGCACTTTTTGTCAGGCTCAAGCGGTATATCATCCTTATCGGGAGAGGTCTCCGCAACGGGTTATGGAACTGATAAAAGAGATTTATGCCCAAACCGGGTATGAAAATTTTTCTTTTTTATCACTGTCGGCATCAGATTATTCCCGGATAGAGGAGTTGATCGACTTAGCCTTAGATTTTTTCAGGGACAAACAAATCGGTTTATCTTTGCCGTCACTTCGTATCGGTGATATTGTCGGTAAGCTATACACTAAGCTGTCAAGCATAAAGAAGACTTCGCTTACTTTAGCGGTTGAAGCGGCCGACGATTGTTTGCGTCAGCGTCTAAATAAGAAAATTGATATCGATACCCTGTTTGACGCGGCGCATATTGTCAAGGCCCTGGGTGTTAAAAATATCAAGACTTACTTTATGTTTGGATTCCCTGATGAGCCGTCGGACAATGTCTTGCGAATCGCTGAATTTATTAAAAAGTTAGGCCAGGAAACTCATCTTAATATTAATGCCAGCATTAACGCTTTTATTCCCAAACCTTTCTCGGTTTGGGAAAATGTTGAAATGGCTGATTTAGGCTATTTAAATGAAAACAAAAATCAGTTGTTGCAGCTTATTCCAAGAAGCAAAAAAAGAGTTCTTGGCGTGGCTAATATTGAACAGAGTATTTTAGAGGCGGTTTTAGCCCGTGGTGATCGGGCGTTATCAAAGGTTTTAATGATCGCTCATAAAAAGGGGGATAATAATGATGGTGATTGGGCCTGCTTTTCCTGGAAATTATGGCAGGATTCTTTTTCGCAAGCAGGCATCGATTATGAAAAATATCTTAAAGTAAATACCGAAAATTTTCCTTGGTCATTTATTGAAGTTAGATAAATCAATGAACATAAAAATAACTTACAGATTCGGAGCCTTAAATACATTATGTCTTTAAGCAAAACCCTATTTGGTGGTGATAATGCAGATAATTAAGTACCCAATAACGGTTAAGATCAATAAGTCCGGCGAAATGATATATTTTTCTCAGCTGGACATGGTCAGAATTTTAGAACGGGCCCTTCGCAGGAGTGGATTGCCGTTTTATACCACAAAAGGGTTTACTCCGCGGGTTAAGATTAGTTTTTCCGGCGGCCTTAAGCTTGGGGTGGAAGGCGATATTGAAGTTACTTTTTATTTTGACGAATTGATTACAGTCGATAGACTTCTCGATAGACTTAGCAGTCAGTTGCCGATTGGTCTGAAGCTGATTCCGGTTTAGAAATTTGACTGCTTGTGTTTTTCTTTTTTTTTATTGATTGAAAAATAATAATAATGATTCGCTTCGGCTAAAAACAATGAAAATGTTATGAAATTTATAATTTGTTTTTTTTATATTTTTTCCGGTTTTATTATTTTTAAAGTGCCGAAAGAAAAGGTGGTGTTTTCTCTTAACCAGACAGATAAACATTTAATGCTTGCTTCTCAATCGGTCAGCGTTATCTTATTAACTGTCTTTTATATTTTTTCTGATCCCTTTTTGCCGGGCATAGTTTATCTGTTGATATTTTTCGATGTTACTGTCGCTTTATGGGTAACGATTAACCGCGCTCATTACTTATCAACTATTAGAAATTTACCGCCTGTTAGCTTTAAAATTGTATCTTTTTTATATATGATCTATTTTGGTTTGAACCTTTTTCTTTAAATAGAGAAGGCTTGTCTCTTAGGTTATTTTAGGTATAATTGAGTTGAATAAAGTTCTCGGAAACCTGAAAATAATTGTCAAAAAGGAGATTTGAGTTATGTCTAAAAAGATAGCTTTTTTCGATACAAAACCCTATGATGAGAAGTCTTTTACCGCGGTTAACGCGTCTTTTGGTTTTGAAATTACCTATTTTGATGTTCACCTAAATTCTAAAAGTGTTGAACTAAGTGCCGGGTTTGACGGAGTTTGTGCTTTTGTTAACGATGATTTAAATAAAGATGTAATTGATCATTTGATTGAACATAAGGTAGGTGTTATTGGATTACGCTCAGCCGGTTATAATAACGTTGATTTTAAGTCGGCCTATGGAAAGATTCATGTTTTGCGTGTGCCGGCTTATTCTCCCTATGCTGTGGCCGAGCACGCGGTCGCTTTAATGATGTCTCTAAATAGAAAAACGCATAAAGCCTATCATCGTACTCGAGACGGTAATTTTTCGATTAATGGTCTGATGGGTTTTGATATGTATCAAAAAACGGCGGGAGTTATTGGTACCGGAAAAATTGGAAAGTGTTTGATATCTATCCTTAAAGGGTTTGGGATGCGGGTTTTAGCCTATGATCTGTTCCCTGATCCGGGATACGCAAAACAAGCCGGAATAGAGTATCTGCCGCTTGATGAAATATACAAAAACTCAGATATTATATCTCTTCACTGTCCTTTAACCAAAGAGACTACGCATATGATAAATGAAAAGACTATCGGGATAATGAAAGATAAAATAATGATTATTAATACCGGCCGGGGTAAACTAATCGAAACCAGGTCTTTAATTGAAGGCTTAAAGAGCGGTAAAATTCTGGCTGCCGGGCTTGATGTTTATGAAGAAGAAAGTGAATATTTTTTTGAGGATAAGTCCGAAGAAATGATCACTGACGATATTTTAGCCCGGCTATTAACTTTTCCCAACGTTTTGGTTACTTCTCATCAGGGATTTTTTACGGCTGAGGCTTGTCATAATATAGCTGAGACAACCTTAAATAACTTTAAAGACTTTTTTGACGGCGAATATCTTAAAAATGAAATATGTTACCATTGCGATAAGCTTTGTCTTAAAAAACAAAAAAAACGTTGTTTTTAGAGCTCGTTTAATCAAAGGAGTTTTATGGTCAACAAATTGTTTTTATTTTTTGTTGGTTTTGCCATTAGTGGTTCAATGATTTCTTTTTCTCAGGAGCAGATTCTGTTTCATGCTATAGAACATGCCAGTTTTGTGATTCAGACTGCTAAAATGATTATTTATGTTGATCCGGTAGGTGATCCGGAGAGCTATTTAGCTTTTGGCGAGCCGGATCTTATTTTAATAACTCATGATCATTATGATCATTTAGATCCAGCTACTATCAGCCGTTTCAATGAAAATGTTGAACTTATTGGCCCGGAATCGGTGGTTAAATCCTTAAATCGAGGCCGGCTGTTAAAAAATGGTCAAACAATCAAAATTCAGGGGGCAGTGATCGAGGCTGTGCCGATGTATAATTTAACGGAAGATAGACTTCAGTTTCATCCTAAAGGTAAAGGAAACGGTTATGTTTTAACTGTCGATAATCAGAAAATTTATATTTCCGGCGATACGGAGGATGTCGCGGAAATTAGAGCCTTAAAAAATATCGATTATGCTTTTATCTGTATTAATCTGCCTTATACTATGACTGTAGATCAGGCCGTTTCGGCGGTACTTGAGTTTAGCCCGAAGATGGTTTATCCCTACCATTACCATGGTGACGAGGGATATAGCGATATTGCTCGATTTAAAAAAGAAGTAGAATCTCAAAGTAACACCAAAGTTACTTTTCTGAAATGGTATAAAGATTAACCAAAGCCAATCTGCTGAGGATTTCTTATACCAGAGTAAGTCCAAACTTAAAAAAACCGCAATTAACGCTGTTATCTCGCCGCGACGATTGTTTAACGAATTAAAAGCTTTGATTTCATTCGTTTGGCTTTAAAAAAATCCTTAGTAAAGGTTTTAGCTTTTTCAGCATCATATTCTTTGCAAGAAAAAACGTTTAAATAGGCAGTTTTCCAGTAATCGGAGAAATGACCGGTTATTGAGCTGGTTTCAATTAATTGGACAAGCGAATATCCTTTAGTGAACTCTGCCTTCTCTCCGAAGTAGGGCAGAAGAGTCTTGCCATATTTAACCATTTTTATCAAATCGCATAGCTCATCTACGTATTGCTTCAGCTTTTTCTTTGATGTTATTATTTCGACGTCGCATTCGTAGAGATCCATAATCAATTCATGCCCGAAGATTCCTTTTTTCATTTTAGATTACTCCTTTTACAGTATTAATCTCAGCCGTAAGAGGGGTTTTAGGGTCACAAACCCTAAACCGTAACTTTCTATAGTAAGATTTTGATAATGTTAGTGTGTTTTTTAAAAGGTGGGTGGCAAAAAGGGCATTAAAGATAGATTTTCTGGAATCTATCCGTGAGTATACGGTTTCTTTGTCAGTCAAGGGACTTCTTAGCGTTACCATCCTCTTTAAATATGTTTACTGTTTTGTATAGCATAAAAGCTAGTTTTTTTTATTTAATTTTATTTTTATAACACACTTTTTAGGCTTTGGCAAGACTTTTTTAAGTTTTGAAACAATTATTCTTACTGTGTAAGAACTTTTTTAAATTAATTTTCAGTTTAAACCCAGGGATAATTTAAATTTTTATTTCATTTTCCGGGAGTTTCATCTATTATTGTTGATAATCCCATACCATCTAACAGGCTGATAAATGGGTCAGGGTCTAATTCTTCAACGTTAACCATGGTTTTTACGTCCCAGGATCCTGATCCAATCAGGATTGCCGCTGCTACGGGAGGAACGGCCGCGGTATAACAGATCGCTTGAGATTCCACTTCCTGGTAGCATTCGGCATGATCGCAGTTGTTATAAATGAAGATTTCTTTCTCGGCACCGTTCTTTTTTCCTTTTATCAGGCAACCGATACAGGTTTTGCCGGTATAGTTTGCGGCAAGAGATAAAGGGTCAGGAAGAATAGCTTTTAGTACTTTTAACGGTACGACGGTTACTCCTTCAGCGGTGACAACCGGTTTGACCGAAGTTAAGCCAATGTTGGTGAGTACTGAGAAGACGTTTATGTAATGATCAGAGAATCCCATCCAAAATCGAATGCTGTTAGCATCGATGTTTTTAGATAGGGAATGTAACTCATCGTGGCCGCTTAAATATAAGGTTTGTTTTCCAACAACTGGAAAATTGTATGATTTTTTGATTGAATGGACTTTTTCTTGTACCCATTTCCGGTTTATCCATGTCCAGACTTTTATAAACTCGCGTAAGTTGATTTCCGGATCAAAATTAGTAGCGAAATATTTACCATGGTCTCCGGCATTAACGTCCATAATATCAATGGTTTCAATTGTATCGAAATGATATTTTACAGCTAAGGCGCAATAGGCGTTAACGACTCCGGGATCAAACCCAGCGCCTAAAATTGCGGTAATTCCGTTTTTGGTACAAGTATCTTTCATTTTCCACTCATAGTTGGCGTACCATGGCGGGTCTTCGCAGGGTTTTTGAGGGTTTTCATAGATAGCGGTGTCGATATAGGCGACTTTTGCCTCAATACAGGATTTAAGAACTGCCAGGTTTACATAAGGTGTAGCAAGGTTAATAACTATTTCTGATTTTGTTTCCTGGATGAGATTAACGGTTGCTTTGATATCAAGAGCGTCTAACTCGCGTGAGAATAGTTTTTTAGAACAGTCTTTGATGTTATTTTTTCGTGTTACACTTTCGATTATTTGGTCACATTTATCCCGCTTGCGGGAAGCAATACAAATATTGCCTAACTTATCATTGTTTTGAGCAGATTTATGGGCCGCTACATGGGCAACACCGCCGGCGCCGATAATCAGTATGTTTTTCTTCATTGTTTTGCCCTCCTTGTGATTTATTCCGCTTGTCAGGATAAACTCTCTTTGAAATTCCTATAGTTAAAACTGCGAATAAGTTTTATTGATCCGTCTAACTTTTTAACCGCGATTGACGGCATTGCCAGCCCATTGAACCAGTTCTTTTTGACCATGGTGTACCCGGCGGCATCTCCGATACGGATGATTTTTCCGGTTTTAAGCGGTAAACTAAAAGCAAATTCTCCAAAAATGTCTCCGGCCAGGCATGATCGCCCGGCTATGATATACTTGAATTTACCTTTTCCGGAAGACTTTATTTTAGCTTTTTGGCGGTATATAAGTAAATCGAGCATATGGGCTTCAGTTGAAGCGTCAATGACGGCAATAGTTTTTTCATTATAGACTATATCCAAAACTGTTGTAACTAGTTCGGCGCAATTGGTTATAACTGATTCTCCTGGTTCTAAGTAAACCTGGAGGAGGTGTTTATCGCTAAATCGTTTTAGGCGGCAGGCGAATTCATCGATTGGATAGCCCGGGTTAGTAAAAGAAATACCTCCGCCGAGGCTAACCCATTTTATTTTTTTTAGGATTTTATTGTAATCTTTTTCAATTTTATCGAGGGTTTGAGAGAAGTGGCCGAAATTATCGTTTTCACAGTTACAGTGGAACATCACTCCGTCAATCTTATTTAGAACTTTTAAAATATCGGTTTTCTTTGTCGCTCCAAGGCGTGAGTACTTTTGGGCGGGGTCAGCTAAAGAGAAATTAGAATAACTTGTGCCGGGATTTATTCGTAAACCGATTTGAGCTGGTTTGACTGATTTATGGAATCGGTTGAGCTGGCTGATAGAGTTAAAAATAACTTTGTCAGAAATCTTTTGGATTTCAGTTATATCAGCTTTAGAGAAGGCAACGCTATAGGCATGGACTTCTTTTTTGAATTTCTCGCGCCCTAGTCGGACTTCATAAGGACTGCTTGAGGTTGTTCCATCTAAGTAAGGGCGCATTAGATCGAACAATGACCAAGTCGCGAAACATTTTAAAGCAAGGACTGTTTTTGCACCGGATAAGTTTTTTATATTAGCGATAACTTTTAAGTTTTTGAGCAATTTTTTTTCATCTATTAAGTAATAAGGGGTTTTTAACATTATATAACCGGTTCCTGTTTACATTTGGCGATCTTTTTTTTAGTTGTGTTAAAAGCCAAGAATGAGTTTTGTCAGATTTTTGTTCAAGTCTGACTATAATAACAATATTTCACTATCCTGACAAGGTTTTTTTTATAGTGAGTTAATCCGGTTTTATTTAACTAAAATCCTTTTGATCTAAAATCTTTCTTGAGTAAACGAGTTGTTTTTGTTAGAATCGATTCTAGGTTCGAAATTATAGCATTAAAGATTTCTTAGTTGATTGAAGGCAAAGAACATTTGCCCGCGTAGCTCAGTTGGTAGAGCAGGTCATTCGTAATGATCAGGTCGGAAGTTCGATCCTTCTCGCGGGCTTATTTTTAGGGTATAGGGTTTAGGGTATAGGGTAAACTTGCGACCCAAAGGGAGTTTGAGGGAAAAGAATTTTCCCTCAAATCATCTCTCTTCTCAGAAGGGAAAAGAGTGACAGCGAAGCGTCAGAGAGAGAAACCGTAGGTTTCTCTTTATGAGGAGAGCCGAGTGGGCGAGGCTTGAGGGGAGGAAGTTCCCCGCCACCAAAATATATACAAATAAGGCGGGTCCGCCAGAGGCGGAGATCCTTCTCGCGGGCTTTTTTTTAGGGTATAGGGTATAGGGTTTAGGGTATAGGGTAAACTTGTGCTTAACTAAACCCTAAAAATTGAGGCTGATAGACAAAATAATGAAAATACCTACGCGACGGAACTTTTTTCTTCTTGTTTTTGGTCAGGGGATATCTCAATTTGGAGATAAGCTTACTCAACTTGCCCTGGTAAGTTTTGTTCTAATTTACTTTTCAAACCAATCGGCGTTTTTAATATCGCTTCTGATAAGCATGGGTATTATCCCGGTGATATTGTTTTCACCGATAACCGGGGTTTATATCGATCGCTGGAGCAAACGCCGAACGATGTACATTTGTGACTTTATTCGGGCCCTGCTGGTACTGGCTATACCGCTTTTTTTTATGAAACGTGATTTTTTTCTGGTTATTTGTTTAATATTGTTTTTATCTTCAAGTGTCGGCCGTTTCTTTATTCCGGCTAAAATGGCTTTTATTCCCTGTTTGGTTGGAAATAAAAAAATATTTTTTGCAAATTCGCTTATATCGGTTACGGCGACAATTGCCGCGGTAATCGGAACCGGAATCGGCGGGTTTTTGGTTGATACTTGGGGACCGAAAAATGTTTTTTATATCGATTCCTTAACTTTCCTTGTATCGGCGGCGGCTATATTTTTTATCCAAACGAAATATAAATCTAACGGTATTTTTTGTGAGAATGATCCCATTGCTGAGGGTACAGACAGAAAAAAACATTCATTTTTTTCTGAACTTAAAGCCGGGATCCATTATATCTTAGACTGTGAGGACACGAAATACGCTTTTTTGATTTTTCTTTTTCTTTTTTCCTATGTCGGGGCGTTGTTTCCGGTATATATTGTTTATGTCCAAAGTGTTATAGGAACAACAAGCTCGGCGGTTAAGGAAGTCGGGATGACCAGTGTTTTTATCGGCGGTGGAATCTTTTGCGGATCGCTTTTGTTTTCAACCGTCGCTGATAAATGTGATGTCCGTAAAATAATAAACTGGTCGGTTTTACTAGGGTCGCTTTTGCTTTTAATTCTTGTCGTTACGATTAGAATCTATCCTTACCTGCTTTATGCTTTAGGATTATCTTTTCTTTTAGGTTTATCTATCGCGCCGGTGTTTATTGGCGTCAACGGTTTAATTCACCAAAAAGGCCAGCGTGATATCTTGGGCCGGGTTTTTTCCAGCCTTGAGTTTATAGCCCATTTAGGATTTCTTTTGGCAATGTTTCTTTTCTCATACCTTGCTGATATTTTGTCTCCCTTTACAGTTATATTAACTATTGGTATAATTGGTTTTCTTTTAGCGAGCGCCTTAATTATTAACAATGATTCACGTAACAGAACATAAACAGACTACTCATAATTTAAAGAGCG
Organism: Candidatus Omnitrophota bacterium; assembly: GCA_028711575.1. GTDB lineage: Bacteria > Omnitrophota > Gorgyraeia > Duberdicusellales > 4484-171 > JAQTSA01. The sequence goes on from JAQTSA010000008.1 coordinate 23,916, forward strand.
AATCTTTTTTGTCCGCTAAGAAGCTTTATTTACCGCTTTCTCAGCATATCGGAAAGCCTTCTGAAGTTATAGTTTCTAAAGGCGATAGTGTTGAGGAATCCCAGCTTTTAGCGAAAAGTTGTTCTTTTATATCCAGCAATTTATCGGCGCCGGCATCCGGTAAAATCCTGGCTATTGATGATTATTTTCATCCGATATATAAAAGATCTCAGGCTATAACTTTAGAGGTTGATAGTTCGGTTAAACCTAAAAAATACCCTGCTTTAAGTGACATATCAGCTTTAAGCAAAGAAGATATTCTTGAAAAGGTAAAACAAGCCGGTATTGTCGGGTTAGGCGGAGCGGCGTTCCCAACTCCGGTCAAGCTTGTTCCGCCGCGGGAAATTGAGGTTTTGATAATTAACGGCTGTGAATGTGAACCTTATTTGGCCTGCGATTATAGATTAATGGTTGAAAAACTTGACGAGATTTTTAAAGGGATTGAAATTGTGTCGCGGCTGATATCGGCGAAGCGGGTGATTTTTGCCGTTGAAGAAAATAAACCGGAAGCTATTAAAAGAATAAACCTTTACATTAGTCTTAAAAAAACTGAACTTAAAAATATTTCTATCGCGGTGCTAAAGTCCGCCTATCCTCAAGGCGGAGAAAAACAGCTGATTTATTCGGTAACTAAGCGTAAAGTTCCACCGACAAAATTGCCGCTTGATGTCGGCTGTGTTGTTCATAATGTCGGTACGTGTTATGCGATTTATGAAGCTGTTTACTGCTCTAAACCCCTGATTGAAAGGTTAGTTACTTTTTGCGGTGACGCTTTAGTCCGCCCGCGTAACCTTTGGGTTAAAATAGGTACGACCCTTTCTGAGTTGCGGGAAAATAAACTGATTGAGTTTAAGTCAGATCCGGTCAAGATAATTTGCGGCGGACCAATGATGGGAGTCGCTTTAGACTCTTTGGATTATCCGATAATTAAAGCAACCGGCGGATTCCTGTTCCTAACTGAGAATACGCATCCTGAACCGGAAACGGCTTGTTTGCGCTGCGGGCGCTGTGTTGACGTCTGTCCAATGAACCTTTTGCCGCTGGAATATGTTAGAAAAGTAAAAAATAATCAGTTTGACCTGCTGGATCAAAGTAATATCGTCGATTGTATGGAATGCGGCTCATGTAGTTACGTTTGTCCGGCAAGAATACCAATTGTTCACTACTTGCGGGTAGGGAAAAGATATAAAATTGATAAAGGCTAAGGAGTATAGATGAGTTTGATTAATACCAGTTCTCCTCATTTAAGACAAAAATTAAATACCCGCGACGTTATGTTAAATGTTATTATTGCCCTTATCCCGGCGGTAATTGCTTCGCTGGTATTGTTTAGATTTAAAGCGCTATTTTTAATCGCAGTTTGTGTTGTTTGCTGTGTTCTTACTGAAGAGGCTGTGACCAGGATCAGGAACAAACCGTCGGCGGTTCCTGATTTAAGCGCTGCTTTAACCGGCCTTTTATTGGCATTGATACTTCCGCCTTCAACTCGCTGGTACGCCGCGGTACTTGGCTCAGTATTTTCTATTCTAGTCGCTAAACATCTTTTTGGCGGAATCGGCTCAAACATTTTTAATCCGGCGTTGATTGGCCGGGCGTTTCTTATGGTGGCTTACCCTAAGATGTTAACAACTTTTGTTGAGCCTTTCGCGGTTGATGTTGTGACAAAGGCAACACCGTTAGCTCTGCACAAATTCAGTAATCAAGTTGTTTCAACTTTTGACTTGTTTTTCGGAACCGTTTCGGGAAGTCTCGGTGAAACGTCGGCGGTTTGCCTTATTGTCGGCGGGCTATACCTTCTGATTCGCAAAATCGCTGATTGGCGGATACCGCTTTCGATGCTGGTTTCAGCTTCTGTGTTTTCTTTTATTTTTTATTGTCTCGACCCTTCCCGGGGAACAGTTTTCTTTCATCTGTTCAGCGGAGGAATGTTGATCGGCGCTTTTTTTATGGCGACTGACCCGGTAACTACTCCGGTAACAAAATTAGGCCGTTATGTGTTTGGCGTTGGTTGTGGTCTATTGGTTATGACAATCCGGTATTTCGGCGGCTATCCTGAAGGAGTGATGTATTCAATTCTTTTTTTTAATGCTTTAACGCCGCTGATTAACCGGTGCACCAAACCGAGGAGATTTGGAGCATGAAAGACATAACTCGTATAATTGTTGTTTTAACATTAACTTGTGTTGTTTGCGCTCTGTTTTTAGCGCTTGTTTCTTCGGTTACTGCTGAGCGGATAAAAGATAATGCCACAAAAAATAATAACGACGCGATAACTGCTTTAGCGCCTTTAGCCCAACGGGTTGAAAAAACTGTTGTCGACAGTCAAACGTTATATAAGTTGTTTGATCGTCAGGAAAATCTTATTGGTTACGCTTTTCTTGCCCAAGGTCAAGGTTATGCCGGGACAATAAAAATTGTCGCGGTTTTAGATTCCGGGTTATCGACTTTAGAAGGTATTAAAGTGGTTGAGTCGGTTGAAACTCCCGGCCTTGGCGGCAGAATTGTTGAGTCTTTCTTTGATTCTCAGTTCAAAGGTTTATCGGTTTTACCGGCGATAATTGCCTTAAAAGACAATCCTTCTAAGAAAAATGAAATAAAAACGATAACCGGCGCGACAATTTCTTCAAGATCGGTTGTTGCTATTTTGAACAAAAGAATCGAAACGATTCGAAAGGCGTTACAATGAACAAGATTATAAAGGGCCTTTGGGCTGAACACCCAATATTCAGGCAGCTTTTGGGAATGTGTCCGACTTTGGCAGTTACAACGACTGCTGTTAACGGAATATCAATGGGGTGCGCGGTTATCTTTGTTTTAACTTTTTCCTCGTTAGTCGTTTCTTTAATAAAAAAAATAGTTCCTAATCAGGTTCGGATCGCGGTTTATACGGTCATAATTGCCACTTTTGTCACAGTTGTTGATATTGTTTTTAAGGCTTATTTCCCGGCAATTAGTAAGAGTCTTGGCCCCTATATTCCGCTTATTGTGGTTAATTGTATAATCCTTGGCCGCTGTGAGGCGTTCGCTTCTAAACACGATGTTAAGAGTTCGCTAATAGACGCTTTAAGCATGGGCCTGGGCTTTACCTGGGGTCTTCTCGTTTTAAGCTCAATTCGTGAAGTCCTGGGGTTTGGCACTATCTTTGGCTTAACAGTTATGCCCAAAGGATATGATCCGCTGGTCGTTATGATCTTACCGGCCGGAGCGTTTATTACCCTTGGTTTTCTAGTTGCCATAATGGCTAAATTGGAGAAGCGATGACCAATCTGGTTTTACTTTTTATTTCAACTGTCCTTATTAACAATCTCGTTCTCGTAAACTTTTTGGGGATTTGTCCTTTTCTTGGCGTGTCCGGCAAACTAGAATCAGCCTTTGGTATGGGAGCTGCGGTAACTTTTGTTATGACTTTAGCAACAACCTTAAGCTGGCTGATTTATCATCTTGTTCTTGATAAGTTCGACATCCTTTTTTTGCAATATGTGGTTTTTATTCTGGTTATCGCTTCATTAGTTCAAATCGTTGAGATGTTTGTGAGGAAATTCTCTCCGGCTTTATACCAGGCGCTGGGCATCTATTTACCTCTGATAACGACTAACTGCGCGATTTTAGGTGCCGCTCTTTTTATGGTATCAAAAAATTACGGATTTCTGGAATCAGTAATTTTTGGTTTTTCCGGTGGGGTAGGATTTTCTCTTGTTCTGATGATCATGGCCGGGATAAGAGAGGAACTTAAGTTTGCTGATATCCCAAAAGCTTTTCAAGGCGCGGCCCTTACCTTAATTACCGCTGGTTTGTTGGCTCTCATTTTTGTCGGTTTTTCCGGTTTGGTAAGCGCTTAGAATCTAAATGAGGACGGTTTTATGATAAGACAAATTATAGTTTCGGTGGCAGCTCTGGGAGTTGGCGGTCTTTTGTTCTCGGTTTTACTGTCAATTTTGAGTAAAAAGCTTAAAGTTGAAGATGACCCAAAAGTCGCTAAAATTTTAGAGGTTCTTCCTGGAATAAATTGCGGCGCTTGCGGGTTTAGCGGCTGTCGGGCTTATGCCGAGGCGGTTGCCAAAACAAATGATATTTATAACGGTTGTTTGCCAGGCGGAGAAGAGGTTAATTCTGTTATCTGCGATATCATCGGAGTAAAAGATCTGACGTCGAGAGTCAAAAAAGTCGCGGTTTGCCGTTGCGGCGCTTCGTCAAACGAGAAAAAAGAATCTACTGTTTATAACGGCCCTTTAACCTGTAAAGCGGCTGATCTTTTAAAAGCCGTGATTGATTGTCATTATGGCTGTTTAGGGCTGGGGGATTGTGTCGGGGTTTGTCCGGTACAGGCTTTATCAATTGTCAATAAACGGATAATTGTTGATCAGCTTAAATGTATCGGTTGCGGTAAATGTCTTTTAGCCTGTCCGCGAAACTTGTTTGAGCTGGTGCCATTTAATGAAAAGATTTATTCTGTCGCCTGCAACAATAAGCAGAAAGCTGTTAATGTAAAAAAAGTCTGTTCGAAAGGCTGTATTGGCTGCGGAATTTGTGCCCGGGTTGAGGGTGGACCTTTTACGGTAACTGGTAATTTGTCTTACTTGGATTATTCCAAAATTAACGACTTAAAGCTTCTTGATGTGGCAAGACAAAAATGTCCTACGAAATGTATCGATATTTCTGAACCGAGCATAGACTTAGATTCTAATTCCGCGTCCTTAAACTCCAAATTATGTTTAAAGAAACAGTCTTAGTAACGGAAGTCGAAAATTCCCGGATAACAGTTGAATTTAAAAAAAAGCAGATGTGTGACTGTTGTCGTTACTCTTCTGTCTGCGGGGTTGAGGATACTCAACAGAATAGCCGGCGCGAAAAAATCGTTATCTTTAATAAGGATAATTTGGCAATCCATCCCGGCGATAGGGTTGAAGTCGCGATTGATGAACGAAGGTCAATTATTGCTAACAGCCTTATCTTTTTACTGCCGGCTTTAATTTTTGTACTGTTTTTAGCGGCTTTTAACCGTCTTGGCATCGTTTTCAGTTTTTTTCTTGCGGTTTTAGTGGTTTTTGTTTATTATAGTTTGGTAAAGATTATTTTAAAATCTAAATCCAGTTATTTTGATTTGAAAATCTTAAGGAAAGTATGAAAAAAATAGCAGTACTTGCTTCCGGTAACGGCTCAAATTTTGAGGCTTTAGTCAAAGCTGTTAGGCGGCAAAAAATTCCGGCCGAAGTAAGTCTTATGGTTACCGATTGCGAAAAAGCTTATGCCCGCAACCGGGCCGAAAGATTAGGGGTTAATCAGCTTTTCCTTAACCCCAAAGACTATAGTCATCGCCAGGATTTTTACCGAAAGCTGACTGTTGTCTTAAAAAAAGAAAAAATTGATATTGTAGTCTTGGCCGGTTACATGCGGATTCTTACCGCTGATTTCGTGAAAACCTTTAAAAACCGGATAATTAATATTCATCCGGCGATTTTACCGGCATTTAAAGGTGTTGATTCAATTAAACGTGCTTATCAATACGGTTGTAAAGTCTTTGGGGTGACAATCCATTTTGTTGATGAGCAGATCGATAACGGTCCGATAATCTTGCAAGGCTCACTTAAAATAAATAATGGGGAAAGTTTAAATTGTCTGGAATCAAGGATCCATAAACTGGAACACAAATTGTATCCTCAAGCGCTTGAGCTTTTGGTTAATAACCGTCTCAAAGTCAAAGGGAGAATGGTC
>JAQTSA010000100.1 GCA_028711575.1 Candidatus Omnitrophota bacterium
TATTCCGCTGACTTAATGGTTGGGCTTCCCGGGGAAACTGATGCTGATATCGTCCAAGCAATAAAGTTATTTGCTTCTTGCCGTAATCTTATTCGGGCCAGTATCTTTTGGCTTAAATATTTACCAGCAGTTGATATAACAGCTAAAGCCTTAAAAGATAACTATATTTCTCAAGAAGATATTGTTAAAGTTAATCATGGGTTACAGCCTAATTATCTTTCTACCGGATCGGTTGAGAATAAGGAAATAAAAGAACGGTTACTTAACTATCAATTTCTTTTTAGGATTCTTCCAATCCTTTCCTTAAAAACGGTTACAAATATATTAGATAAAGGCCATTATAAAAAGTTCCGTTACTTACCTCAAGTGCCGGTGATAATTATAATTGATATCCTAGTATCTTTTATCCGCCGGGATCATTGGGCGATATATGCTATTTACAGCTATTTGTGGGAAATAAAACGCCGGTTTTTCCGCCGGTTCAAAGGAAAGTAAATGACAGAGGGATCTTTAATTAAAGAAATTAATCGTATTTTCTATGATATTGATTCTTGTTGTTATGATAAAGAACATCCGGAAATATTGTCGGGCGATTATACCTGGTGGCAGTCATTCGCTGTCAATCGGTTGCAATTAACGAACAATGAATCTGTGATTCGTGTTCTTGATGTCGGGTCAGGAACCGGTTTTATCGCTGATTTATTGACTGACTATTTATCTTTTAATGTTGAAATAGTATGTTACGATTTAAGCCAAAAGATGCTTGATGTCGCACGGGAAAAAATTAAAAGAAAGGGTAAAATCAAATCAAAAGTTTTTTATGTCAATGGCGAAGCCGAAGTTTTACCTTTTAAAGATCAAAGTTTTGATGTTATAACTTGCAACTCAGTTCTTCATCATCTTTCCGATTGTTCTAAGCTTTTAAGCGAAGTTAAACGTGTTTTAAAAGCCAATGGTCTTTTTGCTGTGAGCCATGAACATAATAACGATTTTTTTAAGTTTTGGCCGTTACGGCTGTTAGCTTCTATATATAAGACTCTTGGCGCTGGTTTTAGGATAGACAACAACAATCAGGATGAAGTTAATCGAAGGCTTAAAGCAAAAGGTCTAATCGCCAAATCGTTAACTGAAGAGCAGATAATGAAGCTAGTCGAATGGAATTCTCCGGTTGAGCAGAGTCGCTTTTCAATCAATCCCGATAAAGGGTTTAGTCCTAAAAAATTTATTGATTTATACTTTAAGGACTATGATTTGCTGGAGTTGAGTGAGTACTCGACTTTTTTTCATCGACCGTTTTTAGAAAAGAACCGATACGTTCAAACATTGTTGAAATTTATAAACCGAATTCTTTTTAAAAATCGAGGTGTTCTTTTTCGGTTTATAGTAAAAAAATAGCTGGTTATATCAAGAAGCTTGATATTTAAGTGATATAGGTTTATAATAAGAATAAATTTACAAATCTTATAAAAAAAAGGATAAACTTTATGGGTGATTTTGATTTGGATTTTATTTTTAAAATGGTTTATATCGTTATGGGCGTTTTAGCTGTTCTTGTCGTCGTCGGTGTTTTAGTTACCCGTCCTCCGAAAAAAGAAGAAAAAAAAGAAGAAAAAAAGTAAATTTTAAACCGCATTAAACCCGCTGGTTTTTGTCTGGCCGTTTTTTGAGATTTGGTTTTTTTATAATTGCAAAAAGCCTAATCTTTACAATGATTTTTCGTGAGGTACAATTAGTTCTAGGCCTTCGGTGCCTATATATCCTTAAAATATTGTTTAGGAAATTTTGAGGAAAGTACTGTTTTTTCCGCCGGTTGATCAAATTAGCGTCTAGGGGAAAAATTCGACTAGAGGCTTTTGCGGCAGAAGCTTGTTTCTCAGTTAGGTATCGACAACAGGAATTATCAAAGTTAGGAGGTAAGATGAGTTTAAAAGGTGCTATTTTCGATTTAGATGGGGTTATTGTCAGTACGGTATTGTCGCATTTTTCTGCCTGGAAAAAAATGTTTTCTGAATATGGCAAAGAGTTCAGCTTTGATGATTACAAAGAAAAAGTCGATGGCATTCCCCGAATCGATGGGGCAAGATCTATTCTTTTCGATTTGTCGCAGGAGGAATTGGAATTGGCGGCCGAAAAAAAACAAGTTTATTTTTTAAAATCGCTTCAAACCGAAGGTGTAAAAATTTATGATAGCACGATAGATTTAGTTAAGGCTTTAAAGGCTAAGAAGATTAAGGTAGCTGTGATTTCGTCCAGCAAAAATTGTTTACCTATTTTACAGAAAGCGGCAATTGATAGTTTGTTTGATATAATTCTTACTGGCCATGATATCAAGCCCGGCCGAGGTAAGCCGCATCCTGATGTTTTCTTGGAAGCTGCCGAAAAGTTGGGGTTAAGCGCTGGCGAATGCGTTGTTTTTGAAGACGCGGTGTTAGGTGTTGAAGCTGCTAAACGGGCCCAGTTTAAAGCTGTGGGTATAGACCGTTATGATAGTCCAGAAAGATTGAAAAAAGCTGATATAGTCGTCGATGATTTGTCTAAGGTTACAGTCGAAAAATTGATTGATTTATTCAGCTGATTTGAAGAGTAACAAATGGAAAAAATAGTTCAGCCATATCCTTGGCGGTTAGTTTATGGCCGGTTTGAGCCGGCACAGGAGAGTTTACGCGAAGTACTTTGTACTTTGGGTAACGGGTATTTTGGGACTCGCGGCGCGGCTCTTGAGTCAACAGAGTCAAAAATTCATTATCCGGCAACATATATGGCCGGCCTTTATAATAAGTTAGCGACTAATATCTCCGGGCGTACAGTTTACAATGATGATCTTGTGAATTGTCCTAACTGGACTTTTTTAACTTTTAAAATTGGTGACGGCAACTGGTTTTCACCTTCAGTGTCGCGGCTGATATCTTTTCGCCAAGAACTTAATATGAAAGAAGGGGTTTTGTTAAGAAAAATCCGTTTTCAGGATTATTATGGCCGTAAAACTTTGGTTGAAACCAGAATGATTGTCCATATGGCTAATTATCATATCGCGGCGATTGAATACTCAATTACACCTGAAAATTACAGTGAAATAGTAACCTTTCGAACTATGCTTGACGGGTCAGTCGAAAATACCGGGGTTGAAAGGTATCGCCAGCTTAACTCTAAACATCTTCGAGCTGAATCGATTGGCCGTTTAAGTTCTAATGGAGTTTTTCTTTCAGTAAAAACTAATCAATCCAGGATACAAATAGTTGTTGCTGAAAAAGTTAATTTGTTTGTTAAAGATAAAGAAGTTAAGATGCGAATCCGTCCGATTACTCGTCGATTATTAAAAGGCCAGGAACGTATTGGTCAGGAATTTAAAATAATGGCCAATAAAGGTCAAACCTATCGGGTGGAAAAGATTGTGGCTTTATCTAACTCTCGGGATTCCAAAATCGAGTCTCCTTTAACTACCTCGGTTGAGGAATTAAAAAAGGCCAGGTCTTTTAAAGAACTGCTGAAAACTCATCAACGTGTTATGGCTGAACTTTGGGATAAATCGGATATTATTGTTGAGGGAGACACTTTTGCCCAGATGGTTTTACGGCTGCATGTGTTTCACCTGCTGCAAACCGCTTCAATTCATAATGTTAATATTGATGCCGGTATTCCGGCTCGGGGTTTACACGGTGAAGCGTATCGGGGCCATGTTTTTTGGGATGAGATCTTTTTGATGCCTTTTTTTGAAACTCATTTACCGCAAGTTTCCAAGTCTAGTCTTCTTTACCGTTATCGAAGGTTGAACCGGGCTCGTCAGTATGCTCGGGATAACGGCTATAGTGGAGCGATGTTTCCTTGGCAGAGCAGTTTGACTGGAGAAGAAGAAACCCAAGAGGTGCATTTGAACCCGTTGTCAGGAAAATGGGGTCCCGATTATAGTAGAAAACAAAGGCATGTTTCTTTTGCTATTGCCTATAACCTCTGGCATTACTGGAAGGTTACCGATGACTTAGGTTTTCTGGGGCGGTTTGGCGCTGAACTGTTCCTTTCTATCGCTCAGTTTGGCGCGAGCTTGGCGAAATATAATTTTCTTGATCGGCGCTACCATGTTAAAGGAATAATGGGGCCGGATGAATTTCATGAAAAAATGCCCGGCGCTAAGCAGGGCGGCATCAAAGACAACGCTTATACTAACATCATGATCGTTTGGACGCTTATCAAGGCTCAGGAGATATTGGATCTTTTAAGTTTCTCGGATAAGCGGCGGATTATGAGCAAATTGGGGATTTCCGAAAAAGATTTAAGATCTTGGCAGAATATAACAAAAAGTATGTCGATAACCATTGAAAACAATATTATAAGCCAGTTTGACGGATACTTTCAACTCAAAGAACTTGACTGGAAAGCTTATCGGTCGGAATACGGAAATATTAAAAGAATGGACCGGATTCTAAAGGCTGAAGGGAAATCGCCCGATGATTACAAAGTATCTAAGCAAGCCGATGTTTTAATGCTTTTCTTTTTATTCTCTGAACAGGAACTGAAAGCTATTTTTGATAGGCTGGGATATCGATATGATGCCGATATTCTTAAGAGGCATTACGATTATTATGAAAAACGTACTTCTCACGGCTCAACATTAAGTAAAGTAGTCCACTGTTGTTTGTCTCATAAATTAGGCCGGCAAAAGGATTCTTGGGACTGGTTTTGTGAAGTTTTGAAATCGGATATTTATGATACTCAGGGCGGGACCACTCCTGAAGGGATACATGCTGGGGTTATGGGCGGGTCGCTTGATATAGTTTATCGCCGGTTTGCCGGGATTGAAGTCGGGCACAATATTCTTAGGATAAACCCCAGCCTTCCCAGGCAGTGGAAAAGTTTGCGGCTACGGTTTTGTTACCGCAATTACTGGGTTTGCCTGCTGGTTACTAAATATCAGCTAACAGTTACGATTGAAGGATCTTCCGGCCTTGATTTTGTTGTTCCGGTTGAGATTAAAGGACGCCGCTACAGTTTTTCCTTAGGCCGCAGCTACAAACTAATGCTTGAAAAAGCCTAAAAGAAGCCTTATAATACATTTTCGAATCTAACAAGCAATAAACACATATATTTTTCTGATTCATCTATTTTGAAGTTCGCAGGCCCTGCCGCTTTTTAATAAAAAAGGCAGCGAATACTTTAAAGGTTGAGAATATAAATTGTAGCGGTTAAATTAGGGAGGGCGTTATGGATCATATGTTGAAACTAAAAAAGCGTTTAGATAAGGATAATTTTGATAAATTAACCGCCTTAGACAATGATGCTCTCTGTTTTTTTGTTTCCGAATATGTTGAGTTGTGTAATCCGGAAAAAGTTTTTGTTCGAAGCAATTCCGATGAAGATATTAGCTATATTAGGAACAAATCGTTGGCTTATGGCGAAGAATCAGCTTTGTCAACTTTGGGCCATACCATTCATTTTGACAGTTATTTTGATCAGGCCCGGGACAAAAAAAATACGAAATACTTGGTTTACGATAATCAGCGCCACATTAAATACATTAATAGTGTTGAAAAAGCAGATGGCGAAATCGAAATCCGTGATCATTTAAAAAATATAATGGAAGGAAAAGAAATGTTCGTTTGTTTCTTTTCTTTAGGTCCGGTAAACTCTGAGTTTTCTATTCTTGCGGTTCAGATAACTGATTCGGCTTATGTCGCTCATTCCGAAGATATTTTGTATCGCCCGGGTTATCAAGCTTTTAAATCTAACCGGGTTAGTAATTTTTTTAAATTCGTCCATAGCGCCGGAGAGTTGGTTGACGCGGTCAGTAAAAATATTGATAAACGCAGAGTTTATATTGATTTAGCTGGTAATTTAGTCTATAGCGTTAACACTCAGTATGCCGGCAATACAGTTGGTTTAAAAAAATTAGCCTTACGGCTGGCTATTCAAAAAGCATCCGAAGAAAATTGGTTAGCCGAACATATGTTTGTTATGGGTGTTACAAATAAAAGCGGCGTTAAAGCCTATTTTTGCGGCGCTTATCCCAGTATGTGCGGGAAAACTTCAACGGCAATGGTTTCCGGCGAAACTATTATTGGTGATGATATAGCTTATCTTAGAAGGCGTAACGATGATGTGTTTGCTGTAAATGTTGAACGGGGTATTTTTGGTATAGTCAAAGATGTCAACGGTAAAGATGATCCGCTTATTTATAACGCTTTAACTAAAGAGGGTGAGCTTATCTTTTCGAACATTCTGGTCGATAAAAAGAATAATCCCTATTGGCTGGGCAAAGACGGGCCAGTACCGGATGGTGGGATTAATTATTTTGGCCATTGGTTTCCCGGCAAAACTGACGAAAATGGAGTGGAGATTACGCCTTCTCATAAAAATGCCCGGTTTACCCTTAGGTTAAGCGCCTTAAATAATGTCGATGAAGCCTTAGATGCCTCAACCGGCGTTTCGGTTAAAGGTATTATTTATGGCGGTCGTGATTCGGATACATCGTGTCCGGTAGAAGAAGCTTTGAGCTGGGAACATGGTGTGGTTTTAAAAGGCGCCTGTCTTGAATCAGAGACTACCGCGGCAACTTTAGGCCAGGAAGGGGTACGGGTTTTTAATCCGATGTCGAACATGGATTTTTTAGCGATTCCTTTAGGAAAATATATCCAAAGGCATTTGGATTTTGGTAAAGGGCTAAAACAAACCAATATTTATTCGGTCAATTATTTTTTAAAAAATAGTAACGGTCAATTTCTTAATGGCAAAGATGAT
>JAQTSA010000101.1 GCA_028711575.1 Candidatus Omnitrophota bacterium
CTATAGAGAATTTAAGCGAAGAAAAGAATCGAACAACTGTGATAAACTGCTCACTCAAAAAAGAAACCATATTCCCAAGACGAGAACTAAGAAATGGAGAAAAAGATAAAACAATAAAAACAAAGTGAGCCGATAAAATTAAAGTAAAAAAGGGAATCAACAAAATTTTATAAAAGCCGCTTAAAAGGTATACTGACCCAAAATAAAAAGAAATCAAAGGAAAAATAAATATCGATACAATAACCGAAGAAATGAATATATTTTTTATGTAATTATGGATAAAATTTTTATTTTTGCCGAACGATAAGTGTCTGGATACATAAACTAAAGAAAAAACTGACAGAAAGGACAATTGAAAGCCAATATTTACAAGATACAGCGGCTCAGACAACAAAAGGACAAAACCGGCCAAACCCAAACAATTTAGAGAACTGACTTTACGTTTTAAAAAATACATTAATGAAAAGAAAAAAAACATCAATGAAGCTCTCAAGGTAGAAGGATAAAAACCAATAATCAGCGTATAAGCAAAAAGAACAATCCAGGAAACAATGAGTTTAGCTCGAAATGGTATGTAAAAAAACCCTAAAAAAACAAAAATAAAACCAGCAGTTAAAGAAATATGCATACCGCTTATCGCCAAAAGATGAGCGACTCCGGCGTCAGCAAATGCCTCCTTGTTCTCTTTTATTAATTCCCGCCTCCCTAGAAAAACTGAGCCAATAAAGCGGTATCCTAAATCACTTAAATTGCTTTCAAAAAGGCTGATAAGCCGCGTTGATATCATGCGATTCATAGGCCAAAAACCCCGTGATTCAATAAACCGGATATCAGAATTTTTTTTAATCCAAAGAGCGTAATAACTATAGCCCTTATAGTCCATTTTTCTAAGAACTGCTTTCCTGATCTGGTATAAATTAAGATACTTCATCTGCCGGCTATAGTCATAAACTCTAAGCTTTATTTTTTTTCCCCCAAAAGAAGGGCTGATCAGTTTAGCGGTAAAAGAATTTTTATTCGCCGACTCAATCGGCAGAGAAACAACTCGGATAATTAAATCAGAAACTTCATTAATTTTTTGATCTTTAAAAGTTTCCGGCTCTGAATTAACCCGCAAAGCGCCTAATGAGAAAACCAGCAAAAAAATAAAAATATCAGCTGATACGATTTCCCCTTTATTAAGGAACAGAAAACCTAAAATGAGATTTAATCCGGCAAAAAAAAGAAATAAATAAAAACACTTTATGAAAATACCAAGGCTAACGCCGGCGGCAAAGATTATAAAAGTTAAAAAAGGCAACTTTCCGCTCAAATAGCCGCGCATAATATTTTCAACCTTAAAAAGAAATTTTGTTTTCCAGGTTTTTCATTTTTTCAGAACCAATACCTTTAACTTTACCAAAATCCTCCAGGCTTTTGAACCTGCCGTTTAAATTACGATATTCAATTATTCTGCTTGCCGTTACTTCTCCAATACCCGGTAAAAGCTCTAATTCATCTTTGGTTGCCGTATTAAGGTTTAGGGAAATAGAGTTAGAGTTAAATGTATCCTCCGATTTCATAACTAAAGTCTTTGGCTGGTAATAATGATTAATCAGGCAGGAAAAAAGGATCAATGATAAGACGAACAAAAGCACTACCCGTTCACGATAAGTAAGGTAAAACATCGTTAATTCACATCACTATCAATATGATCTAAGTCACTGGATTATAAAAAACCCAAAACGAATATTTCCCCGTAAACAGCAAGCCTAAAAAAAGAAGTTATTTTAAAAAGCGTTCAACTTTATCAGCGGCCGTATTTAATACTGTTCTCGGTCTGCCAACTTTGCCAAACTCTGTAATCAGCAGGAAGTTTTTGTCCCGTAAGAGCCTCTAAAGCCGCAGCCACGTGGTCTTTTAAAGTTTCGTCTTTCAATTTTAGAAGATCAATCAGCGGCTTAACAGCCTGAAAATCTCCGATTAATCCTAAGCTCTTAATAGCATCAACTCTAACAGCTTTATCATCCAAAGCCAGTATCAGCGGCACAACTGAACGGTTATGTCTCAACTCACCGAGAAGCCTGGCGGCATTAACCCTAACCCGCTTATCGCTATCTCTTAAACCATTAATTATATGATCGAGATAGGCATCATCCCGCATCATCGCTAAAACAATAAGAGCATTCGCCCGGTTTTGAGGCTCATCACCTAAAAACTGACTTATCAAGTACTCTGCCGCCGGTTTTCCGATTTTAACTAAACTTAAACCAGCCATTTCATTTGGTCTTATTGCTTCCATATCAAGATTGCTATAGCTTAATTCCGAAGAATAAAACCAAAAATAGTCAGCTTCGTTTAAAATATCAGTCAATAAAGGAACGATTACTTCAATCGGACCGCCGCGGCTGGCCAGCTCATAGACCGCTTCTGAACGGCTTTGGCCATTCGTTGATTCAATCTTATCAATTAAAAATGTCAAACTATCGTCAGATAGAGCGCTAGACTCATTAGAATCCTGAGAAAAAGAAAAATGATAAGAAATAATAAGGAAAAAAATCGACAGAAAAAATAGATTAGATTTCTTTATCACAAAAGCCTCCTCTTTTAGACAATTCAAGCTACGATATTGACTATTTTCTTATCAATATATATCACTTTCTTGGGAACAGAATCTCTGATAATATTTTGAATCTTATCAACCGATAAAGCTTTAGTTTTGACTGCCTCTTGGCTTAAAGAAACATCTATTACCATTTTAGCTTTAACTTTACCATTAACAAGGATAGCAATTTCCACCGATTCCTCTTTAAGGTATTTTTCATCAGATTGCGGCCAAGATCTCTTAAAAATAGTCCCTGAATTACCTAAAATAGAATTAACTTCTTCCGATAGATGAGGAGTAAAAGGAGCAAGCAAACGGAAAAGAACATCCACTGTTTGAGCTAAGACATCTTTTCGAATATACCCATCATTTAAACTCTTATAAGCCTGATTAACCAATTCCATAATCCTGCTGATAGCAGTATTAAACTGAAAATTACCGTCAAGATCAGCGCTGATATCTTTTATTGTTGAATGGACTTTCTTTAATAGAGATTTTTCCTGCTGGTTTAAAGAAGCTTGTTTCTCTTGGTCAGCATCACCGCGATGTTCCAACAAAGCGTCAACCAACCGCAGTGAGCGCTGTAAAAAACGCCAACAACCCTGTAAACCCGAATCTTGCCATTCAGCATCCTTTTCCGGTGGCCCCATAAACAATATATAAAGCCTCATCGTATCGGCCCCATACTTTTGAAGGATATAATCAGGAGCCACAACATTGCCTTTAGATTTAGACATTTTCGCTCCATCCTTAACTATCATCCCTTGAGTAAATAAACGTTTAAAAGGTTCAGAAAAACTAACAAGCCCTTGATCACGAAGAAACTTATTAATAAAACGAGAGTACATAAGATGTAGAATCGCATGTTCCACACCCCCAACGTATTGGTCAACCGGCAGCCATTTATTAACATCAGCCCTGACAAAAGGAACAGTTTCTTCCTTGGGGGAGATGTATCGAAGGTAATACCAGCTCGAATCAACAAAGGTATCCATTGTATCGGTCTCTCGTTGAGCCGGTTGAGAACATTTAGGGCAAGCCACTTTCAAAAAATCGTCGACATAGGTTAAAGGAGATTGCCCTGTAGGCACAAACTCAACATCCTCAGGAAGATATACCGGTAAGTCATCATAAGCGACAGGGACTTCGCCGCATCTTTCACAGTAAATCATCGGAATCGGCGCGCCCCAATAACGTTGCCGGGAAATAAGCCAATCCCGCAATTTATAATTAACTGCCCGGCGGCCTATTCCTTTTGACTCCATATATTCAGCTAATCTCTCTTTAGCGGTTTGGCTATCGATACCGGAATAATCTTTTGAATTAATAAGCGTACCTGTTCCTTCATATACCGAATTAGAGTTATTTCCCGTTTCCGGTTCTTCATTTTTTCTAATAACTTCTACTATATCTAAATTGTACTTTTTCGCGAATTCATAATCCCGGCTGTCATGAGCCGGTACGCACATTATTGCCCCAGTTCCATAGCCGGCAAGAATATAATTGGCTAACCATATCGGAATCTTCGTGCCATTCATTGGATTAACAGCATAGCAATGAGTAAAAACTCCTTCTTTTTCGAAATTATCAACAAGCCGCTCTGATAGCGGCTGATTCTTTATCTTTTCAATAAAGGCAGTTATTTCTTTCTTGTTTGGAGCTTTGTCCATCAACTCCTCCACCCAAGAATGATCCCAACTAAGAGCAAGATAGGTAGCGCCAAAAATAGTGTCAACCCGGGTTGTAAAACATTTTAGTTTTTTGTTATAGCCGTCAATGACAAAATCAATTTCAACGCCTTGGGACTTACCAATCCAGTTTTTTTGCATTGTTTTAACCCGTTGAGGCCAATCATTTAAAAGAGTCAAGTCATCAAGCAGCTTTTCAGCGTAATCAGTTATTTTAAAGAACCACTGTTTTAGTTTCTTCTGTTCAACCACAGTTGAACAGCGTTCACACTCGCCCGAAACAACCTGTTCATTAGCCAAGACAGTTTGACAAGAAGGGCACCAATTAACAGAAGCTTCTTTTTTATAAGCTAAACCTTTATCATATAATTTTAAGAACAGCCACTGAGTCCAACGATAATAATCCGGCATGCAAGTCGTAACTTCCCGCGACCAATCATAACCAATACCCCAGCTCTTTAACTGCGCGGTTATTCGGGTGATATTAGTAACCGTCCATTCTTTAGGGTGTATTTTACGTTTTATAGCCTGATTCTCCGCCGGCAGGCCAAAGGCGTCCCAACCCATTGGACTCAAGACATTAAAACCCTGCATTTTTTTATATCGCGCCACAGCATCGCCGATAACATAATTACGGGCATGGCCAACATGTAATTCGCTGGAAGGATAAGGAAACATTACCAGACAATAGTATTTATTTTCGGCATCAGCCTTAACATCAACGGTAAAAGTGCCGTGTTCCTGCCAATACCTTTGCCATTTTTGATCTATAGTTTTATCATATTCCACTGCAAGAAACCTCCCTTAAACATTATACGACGTATACATTTTTTTTACAGTTTTTAAGTTGCGATCATCATCATCCTGTGACTTTTTCGGTGTTTCTAAAATAAAAGCCGCATGCCTTAAAGACTGGTGGTTTAAAATATAGCTTAACCCTGTAACCCCGATCTTTCCTTTACCGATATCACAATGACAATCACGACGAGACCCCAAATCTTCTTGTGTATCATTAAAATGAACGACCGCTATTCTTTTTAATCCCAGCCCGGTCTCTACTTCACTCATCATCTGATCAATTCCCTCTTTCGTACTGATATCATAACCGGCGGCCCATAAATGAGCAGTATCTAAACAAACGCCAACCTGTTGAGGGTCAGGCAAACTATTAATAACCGATGCTAATTGATAAAACTTTGAACCTAACCATTGCCCGCTACCGGCTGAATTCTCAAGGAGTATTTTTACACCTAATTCTTTAGTTTCACTGAGAATCATTTTTAAAGCCTTTGAAAATTGCAGTAACCCAACACTTTCCGTCGAACCTTTATAAGAACCCAAATGGGTCACAAGATAATCAACTCCCAATTTATCGGCTTCAATTAAATCAAGGATGAATTCCCTGACGCTTATATCATAAAACCTTTCTCGACTGGTCGCCAAGTTCAAAGTATATGGTATATGAACAACTATCGGAGAAATACCGGTTTTTTCAGCTTTTTCTTTGAAAATCGAAATATCTTCATCACTTAACTGAATCTTTCGTATCTGCCTAGGATTTCGAGCGAAAATCTGCATCGTATTACAACCAATACGTTCGGCCCGGTCTAAAGAATAATAAATCTTGCCGGCAATTGACACATGACAACCTAGTTTAAACAATTTTAGTCCTTTTTTAATATTCTAATAAAATCTTGGTTAGTACAATGACATGGTGGAGCTGAGGGGGCTCGAACCCCTGACCTCTACGCTGCCAGCGTAGCGCTCTCCCAGCTGAGCTACAGCCCCATAATGCCAAAAGATATTATCACCTCCGATTAAAATTGTCAATTGACAAAGAAAAAAGCAGATGCTATCATTTGTAAGCACAATACAATAAGCATTGCCGGAGTGGTGGAATTGGCAGACGCGCTGGACTCAAAATCCAGTCTTCGCAAGAAGGTGAGGGTTCAAGTCCCTCCTCCGGCACCATAATTTTCAATTCAAACTCAAACCTCCCACTTACACTTGTTTTTAAAGATATCACAATCTTGGATGGGCAAGAGCCTGACGGCACTTTGAGTACAAAGACCCCATACAAGTCCCTCCTCCGGCACCATAATTTTCAATTCAAACTCAAACTTAAACCTTCCACTTACACTTATTTTTAAAGATGTCACAATCTTGGATGGGGGAAAAACCTTAAAGCAGTTTGAGATAAAAAACTCAAAGCCACCCTTTAATCCATAATGGCCTAAAAAATCGGCCAAAAAAAACACAAGCTAAAAAGATTCAACAGCATAATTAAACCAAGCTCTAAACTCAAAACCCTAAAAACCGATTACGCTCTTAGTTTTTTAATTTTTTATTCCTAATAATTGCCGGGTTAGGGATTCAGCTTTAAAAATTCATATTTTAAATAATTCCGCTTTAAATCTCAATAGTTTCT
>JAQTSA010000102.1 GCA_028711575.1 Candidatus Omnitrophota bacterium
TATGCCGCGTCACTGATTATAATTTATCAGGCAAAAGCTGCGGTAAACAACATGCGTGATCATATCCTTTACCGTTATTTCAGTCTCGGTAAGTTATTTTTTGACCAAAAAAATATTGCTCAGCTTAATCTTAATCTTTTAGACTTACCACAGACGGTTTCTCGTCAACTTATATCATTGCAGGTAGTTTTCAGCCAAAGTTTTTCGCTGATTGTTTATTTAGTTCTTATGTTTATTATTTCCTGGCAGATAACTCTAATTATCGCGTTTGTTTTCGGAACTTTAAATATACTTTCTTATTTACTTGTTGTAAAAATTTGCGAACAGTCAAAGCTTCACTTTCAAACAAAAAATAATTTAAATAAAAAAGTTTTTGACATTTTATCATGCTTGCCATTAGTTAAAAGCTACAATCAAGAAGTGACAGAGTTGACAGCGATTAAAGATATTGGCCAGCAGGAGGCCGAGACTTCTTTCGTAATCGCTAAAGCTGAGAACTTAATGTTTCCTCTGCAGGATACTTTAATGTTTCTAGGGCTTATCCTGACAGCCTTTATTCTTTCTTTTACGGCCTCGAAAATAAAATCTAGCCAAATAGCTAATTTATTTGTTTTTTTTGTTTTAGTTAAAATGTCGGCCCCGGCTTTCAGCGCGGTAAATCGGTTTAAAGTTTCTTTAGCTAAAGTCGCGGCGCCGATTGCTATTCTTACGAATATTTTTAATGGTCCGGGAAAGAACAGATTTGTTGTCTCCCAAGGAAAAGAAAAGTTTACCGGTTTAGAAAAAGTTATTAGATTTGAGAAATTGACTTTTTTTTATTCTTCTGCCCGGAAGATTTTAAAAGATGTCAGTTTTTTGATCGAAAAAGGAAAAATTACAGTGGTTGCCGGTGCGACAGGATCTGGTAAAAGCACGATAAATCAGCTTTTATTAAGATTTTATGATTGTCCGGATTCGTCAATTTTTATCGATCAGAAAGACATTAAAGTTTTTAGCTTAAAGTCTTTACGGGAAAATATTTCTTTTGTTAGCCAGGATTCGTTTCTTTTTAACGATACAATCGCAAATAATATGCTCTATGGCATCAACCGAAAAGTTTCCGATGAAGAAATCCATGATGTTTTAAAAAAAGTAAAATTGCGCGATTTAATTGAAAGATTGCCAAAAGGGCTTCAAACCCGAGTAGGCGAAAAGGGTATTAAATTGTCCGGCGGCGAACAACAAAGGGTTGCCTTAGCCAGAGTTCTTTTTAAAGATGCGCCAATTGTGATCTTGGATGAAGCAACCAGTTATCTTGACGGTGAAACAGAAAAATTTGTTTTGGAGTCAATTTTAAACAAAGGTCAGGGAAAAACCTTTATTATTAATACTCATCGGTCATCGATGATAAGCCGGGCCGATAGAATTATTATGATAGTTGATGGTCGAGTCGTTGAGCAAGGAGATCCTGATGCCCTTCTCATAGAGAAAGGATCCTTTTTTAAATATTGGCAGCATCAAATCTCGACCGAAAAGAAAAAGAATTAACAACCTTTTTTAGGATATCAATTAACCGGATTTAGATTGAAATAACTCAATAAAGCTTCTTAATTATGAAAAAATGTCTAGTAGTCATAGGAATGCATCGAAGCGGAACGTCATTGGTTACCGGGCTTTTAGAGATTTATGGGGTTTGGCTGGGTAATAATTTAATGGGTGTTTCCTGCGGCGGTAATGAAAAAGGACACTTTGAGCATTTAGAAATAGTATCGATCAATGAAACCATTTTACAGTTGTTAGGTTCAAGCTGGGACGATTTACGGCCTTTGTCTTATGGCTGGCAATCGTTGCCTGAGGTTTTAGCGGAGAAAGAAAAAATTAAGAAAGTTTTATCAAAAGAACTTATAGAAAGAGATTTGATTGGGATAAAAGATCCCAGGATATCCATTCTTTTACCATTATATTTAGATCTTTTCCGGGAAACAAAAATTAATCCTTTTTTTATTATTATGAAAAGGAAAGAAATCGAAGTTGCTCAATCCTTATTAATAAGAAATAGTTTCCCGCTGGAAAAAAGTATTAAGCTCTATGATAAATATGTTGAGAATATTTACACAAATCTTAAATCTGCCGAAAAAATTGAAATAGAGTTTGATAATCTTCTAAAAATGCCCGCTGTTTCAATAAAAAAAATAAAAGAAACCTTTGATATTAGGCTTAAAGAAGATCATGAGGCAGAAAAGGCTGTCAGTACTTTTGTAGAAGGTAAGTTGAAACATTGTAAAGATGATTATTCTGTCTTTTTACGTAAATTTATCGAAATCAAGGATCAAGAAAGCCTGGCTTATCAGAAGGAACTTAAACGAATGGATGTTTCCTTTCTTGCCCTTGAGAGCGAGCTGAAACAGAAGAAAAGCGCCTTTCTCGCCCTTGAGAGCGAGCTGAAACAGAAGAAAAGCGCCTTTCTCGCCCTTGAGAGCGAGCTGAAAGAGAAGAAAAGCGCCTTTCTCGCCCTTGAGAGCGAGCTGAAAGAGAAGAAAAGCGCCTTTCTCGCCCTTGAGAGCGAGCTGAAAGAGAAGAAAAGCGCCTTTCTCGCTCTTGATAGCGAGCTGAAACAGAAGAAAAATGTTATTTTGGCCCTTGATAGTGAGTTAAAAGAAGAGAAAAGCTCAGTTTTAAAACTTTTTCGTCAGCTGCAACAAAAGGAGAAGGTATCTCTAAGTCTTGAGAATAAAATAAAGCAAAAAGGCGAAACTGTTGTTCATTTACAAAACAAAATTATTTTGTTGAAAGATAATTTACAAAAAGAAACTAATTTAGCGAAATTGTTCGAGGCTGAAATAAATAGGATCAAAGATAGTATAAGCTGGCAATTTATTGATTCATTACGGCAAAAAAATTACAATTTATTTATTCGTCGGGCAGGATTTAGTAAGTTTTATTTTTTCTTACTCAAATTGAATCGGGTTTTTCTTTCGGCGATTATTTTTTGCTTTAATTATAAGGGGAAAAGACAGGTCTTATCTCTGCCGGGAGAAAAAAAAATATTTTCCAGTGAACCCTCGCAGATTTCAGAGCGGATTCAAAAAATAAATAAAGCCCAATTAGATAAGTTTTGGAAAAAATTACCAAAAGGAAGAATTTGTTTCCCTATTTTTAAAAAAAATAAGGTTTCCATTATTCTTTTGACCCATAATCATTTGTCTTTTACTTATCAATGCCTAAAAAGTATTCTTAAACATACAACGGTTTCATATGAACTGATAATTGTGGATAACGCATCGGAAGATAAAACTATACTTTTTCTCGATGAGATATTAAATGTAAAGATTATTAAAAATAAGACTAATTTACGATTTTCAAAAGCCTCTAATCAAGGGGCTGCTGTTGCTAACGGGGATTACTTATTGTTTTTAAATAATGACACAATAGTTACACCAAATTGGCTGAATAGCTTAATTGAAGTTGCTGAAAAAAATTCTGATTGCCGGGCAGTTGGCAGTAAACTTGTTTTTCCCGATGGGCGTTTGCAGGAAGCGGGAAGTATTCTCTGGAAGGATGGTTCAGCTAAAGGTTATGGCCGAGGTTTAGATCCCGATATGCCGGAGTTTTCTTATCTTCGCCAGGTAGATTATTGTTCGGCAGCGTCGTTATTGGTGCAAAAAAAAATGTTTGATGAGATTGGCGGGTTTGGTGAGCAGTATTTCCCGGCTTATTATGAAGATACTGATTTGTGTAAAAAAATTTGGCAAAAGGGGTACAAAGTTTATTTTCAGCCGGAGTCAAAAGTAATCCATAACGAGTTTACGACTAACGGATCAAAAGTCAAAGAGTATTCAGTTATAACCCGAAAAATATTTATGGATAATTGGCAAGGGAAATTGACTGAGCAATTATTACCGCTTGAAAAAAATATATTATTTGCGAGAAATCGAAATCAGGGTAAAAAGGTACTTATTTTAGATGATATAGTTCCCAATTCCGAGCGCGGCCGGGGGTATTGCCGAATGTATCAATTGATTCAATTGCTTAATCAATTGGGTTATCTGATAACTTTTTACCCGTTATTAGAAGGTAATAAATATGAGCCGTATACTAAATATCTTCAGCAGTTAGGAATAGAGGTTTTCTTTGGTGATAACCTTGATTTTAAAAAATTTGCCGAAGACCGTCAAAAGTATTATGATATTATTTTTGTCAGCCGCCCGCATAATATGGAAAAAACAATTGGAACTATAAACAAATTTTTCTCGCAAGCAGTCCTGATATATGATGCCGAAGCTTTATATTCAGCAAGAGAAGTTCTTGCGGAAAGAATCAATTGTGTAAAACAGAAGATTGGCGTTCGAAGATGGACAGTTGAGAGAGAGATAAAACTTATGTCTTCGGCTGATAAAGTTATACTTGTTTCTCCGGCAGAAAGAGATAAATTATTAAAAATTATGGCTGAACCCAAAAAACTTGCGATATGGGGGCATTCTTTAAGAATTGAAAAAAACGGTAAATCATTCGGTCAACGTAATAATTTGCTTTTTGTCGGCGGATATCTTTCACCGGAATCGCCTAACGAAGATGCTATAGTTAATTTTACTAAAAAAGTTTTTCCTCTGATAAGGAAAAAAATAAATTGTAAATTATATATCGTTGGCGAATGTAGCTCTAAATTGGTTAAACGATTAGCTTCAAGAAAGGTTATTGTTTTCGGGCATGTTCGCGACCTTCGAAGCTTTTATGAAGAATCTAGAGTTTTTGTTGTTCCCCATCGGTTCTCGGCCGGTCTTTCCTGGAAAGCCCATGAGGCAATGGCTTATGGGCTGCCGACGGTGGTTTCTGGTATAACCGCTGAGCAATTCAGTCAAAACGAAGAAAAAGCTTTTTTAATAGCAAATAACAATTTAGAATTCGCGGAAAAAATAATTGAGCTGTATCATAATGAACAATTATGGCTAAAAATTCAAAAAAATGCCTGGGAATTTGTTGATTTAACCTGCAATCCGGAAAAGATGAAACAAGAACTGAAAAAAATTATGGACGAAGCGATATTTAAGTTCTCAGATAGAGACTGTTGTTTATAAAAAAATAGATGAGCTTAATGATGGATACTAATTTTATAACTAACGATAAAATAATTTATCATCAACAACAGTTAGGTTCCTGGCTTAAAGGTCAAGCTGTAAATCCGATAACTGTTGAAATCCATCTTACCGAAAAATGTAATAATCGCTGTTTTTATTGTAATTATGAAAAGTCGAATAAAGAAATGTGTTTCAAAGATTTTAAAAAAGCTGTCAAAAAATTGTCAGAAATAAAAGTCAAAGGGTTAATCTTTAGCGGCGGCGGCGACCCTTTGCTTTATGCTCAATTATCGTCAGCTTTAAGATTAACTGCTTCTTATAAAATTGATGCCGCGATTATAACCAATTTATTAAGTGAAGACGCGGTTAAATTTCAGGCAATTTTAAAGAATTGTCTCTGGTGCCGGATATCTCTTGATTCATCAAATCGTAGCGTTTATCGTAAAATAAGAGGTACTGACTCTTTCGATAGGGTAATCAGAAATATAAATTCTCTAGTTAAGATGAAAAAAAAGGAAGATTCATCTACAACTTTGGGTGTTCAGTCGGTTGTGAACCGCTATAATTACAAAGATATTTTTGATGAGATAAAAATGGTTTCTGAGTTTGGTGTTGATTATTTTCAAATTCGTCCAGTTGAGACTAAATTAAATGAGCGTTTGAAATATTCCAAAAAGCAGTATGACCAGGTTTTGGATCAAGTTGAGAAAGGGCGAAGATATGAAAGAAGAGATTTTAAGATAATTTGGTCTCAAAAATGGGACACCTTAAATCCCTACAAAAAAAATCGTAAACACGGTTTTTCTTTTTGTCATGCCTATCAAATGATTTTGGCAATAGATGTTTCTGGGGATGCCTATGCCTGCTGTCATCAAATTGAGAACAAAAACCAGGAATTATTATATGGCAATATTTTTCGTCAGCCGATCAAAAAAATTATGTCTTGCCGTAAGGAAAAGATCAAAAAAATCGATTTAACTAAGTGTTATTTGGAATGCCGCGCCAGCAGTATCAATAAGTATTTAGAAAAGTTTAAGAAAACCACAGAACACAAAAACTTTTTATAAAAATGAATAAATTAGTTACAATTTTAATGACCAGCTATAATCACGACCAGCATATTTCTAAAGCAATTGATTCAGTATTAAGGCAGACTTATTCCAATTGGGAGTTGCTGATTGTTGATGACGGATCTACTGATAAATCTCTTTCAATAATTAAAGAATTCAATAAAAAATATTCCGATAAAATAAAATTATTATGTCATCCTGACGGAAAACACAAAAATTTAGTAGAAACCTACCGGTTAGGTTTTGAAAATGTAACTGGCGAATACGTTGCTTTTTTAGAGTCAGATGATCTTTGGTGTCAAGACAGCTTAGAAATAAAAGTTGACGCTTTAAACAGGCAACAAGGCGCTTTTTTGGCGTTTACCGATGTTGTTTTTATTGGCGAAAAAAGTGAGCGGGCGAAAATCATTGAAAATGGGCTGTTTATTCGCCAAAAATTTTCACGCTGCCGCTGTGAAAAACTGTTTTATGCTTTAGCTGTCGCTGACCGCAATGTTATTCCCACCTTTTCATCGGTTCTGTTTCGTTCTGAATATATAGCCAATATTAATTTTTCTTTACCTGAGGAATATA
>JAQTSA010000103.1 GCA_028711575.1 Candidatus Omnitrophota bacterium
AGGCTACTGTTATAGGGATGATATTTTTATAAATGAACTTTTAGTAGAAGAAGGCTTAGCTATAGTTTATACCCATCCGCCGAATGTGAAACACAGCGATACTTTTTATCAGGCACAAAAAAAAGCCCGTGAAAAACAAAATGGTTTATGGCAGGGGTATCAGGTTGTTGATCACGATCAAGCCGGAAATTATATAAATCAGATCCAAACAGTTAGAGGAAGGGTAGTCTCCGGTTATCAATCAAATAATTGTCAGTTCCTGAATTTTGGCAAGAATCATAAAACTGATTTTACAATCGTGATATTTAAAGATTCTTTCGCAAAATTTAAGGAAAAATCGATAGATCTTAATAAATATTATTTAGGTAAACAGGTAGAAGTTACCGGAAGAATCCGCCAATACAATGGCCCAGAAATTATTGTCAATAGCCCGCTTGAGATAACTATTATACCAGAATCAAATTAGTTAAATAACAATTCCAACGCTCTTATTCAAAGAATTAGGCATAAATACTTAAAAAAAGACTTAAACTATTTTACTTTTAAGGTATAATATACGCTTATGAATGAGGATAAACTTACAAAAATAGTCTCTCTCTGTTGCCGTCGAGGCTTTGTTTTCCAAGGCTCAGAAATCTACGGAGGACTTTCCAGCGTTTGGGATTATGGGCCGTTGGGAGCCCAATTAAAAAAGAAAATAAAAGATCTTTGGTGGGAAACTTACGTTGAAAAAAGAGATGACATTTTAGGGCTTGATTCAAGTATAATAATGCACGCTGATGTCTTTGCTGCCTCCGGGCATTTGGAAGGGTTCAGTGATGCTTTGGTTGATTGTCCCGGCTGCAAGAAACGTTTTCGAGTTGACCATATGGAAAAATCGAAAAACGGATTCCATATCTGTCCTAATTGTCAAACAGAGATAAATATCAGTGTTAATAAGCCGCGGAACTTTAATTTAATGTTCAAGACCAATATCAGCGCAACCGAAGACAATCCCAATTATGCTTATTTACGACCGGAGACGGCTCAGGGAATTTTTGTTAATTTTGCCAATGTTTTAAACACGATGCATCGCAAATTACCCTTAGGAATCGCTCAAATCGGTAAAGCTTTCAGGAATGAAGTTACAACCGGCAGTTTCATCTTTAGGATGAAGGAATTTGAACAAATGGAAATAGAATATTTTGTTCCGCCGGAAGAAGCCGAGCAGAGATACCAGGAATGGATCGATGAACGCTTTGATTTCTATGTTAATAAAATCGGTCTCTCAAAAAACAGTTTAAAGTTAAGGCCCCACGATAAAGATGAGTTAGCTCACTATGCTAAGGGTTGTACCGACATTGAGTTTAACTTCCCCTTCGGTTGGAGTGAACTGGAAGGAATCGCTAATCGGGGAGACTTCGACTTAAAAGAGCACAGCCGCATCAGTAAAAAAGATTTGTCCTATTTTGACAGCAAAACTAATAAACGCTACCTGCCTTACGTAATTGAACCATCGGCTGGCGTTGACCGGACTTTTTTCGCTGTTCTTTGCGACAGTTACCATGAAGAAGAGGTAAACGGTAAAACCAGAGTAGTATTGAAACTTAAACCGCATATGGCAACTTATCGCGCGGCGGTTTTGCCTTTGTTAAAAAATAATTCTGAGGTCGTAAATCTTGCAAAAAACTTATTTTGTGATATAAAAAAAAGGATGCCGGTTGTTTATAATGATACCGGCGCGATTGGCAAGCTGTACCGCAGACAGGATGAAATCGGAACACCGTTTTGTCTAACTGTTGATGTTGAGTCTCTTTCCGATAAAAAAATAACAGTTCGTAACCGGGACACGATGGAACAAGACCGGATCTCTATCGATATGGCAGCCGGCTTTCTTGAAAAAGAAACCGGCTTGAAGTGATTGGATCGTTAAACTTTTTACTTTTAAGTTAAGTAAAAACTCGCAGCAAAAAGGAGGCTAATATTCATGTCTAAAAAAATGGTGTACTTTTTCGGAAAAGGTAATTCAGAAGGCAACGCTTCAATGAAGCAACTTTTAGGCGGTAAAGGAGCCAATCTGGCTGAAATGTGCAGCCTCGACCTTCCTGTTCCGCCGGGATTTACGATTTCTACTGAAGTTTGTAAAGCTTTTTACGAGAATAACCGTAAATATCCCGAAGGACTAGACGCTCAAGTAGAAGAGAATTTAAGGAAACTTGAAAAAGCTACCGGTAAAAAATTCGAAGATGAAAAAGCCCCGCTTTTAGTTTCTGTTCGCAGCGGAGCCGCGGCTTCAATGCCGGGAATGATGGATACTGTTTTAAATTTAGGACTTAATGATAAGGTCGTCGTTAGTTTGGCTAAACTCACAAACAACGAAAGGTTTGCTTGGGATTCTTACCGTCGTTTCATTCAGATGTTTGGCGACGTAGCAATGGGTGTTCCTCATCACGCCTTTGAACATCAGTTGGAGGAAGTAAAACGGTCGGTTGCCAAACGTAACGGGATAAAAAATGCTGAAGCGTTAGTGCAAGAAGCATTAAACAAACAGGTTCCGGATACAACTCTAGGAATTGAAGACCTTAAGCAAGTTATTCTTCGTTACAAAAAGGTTTACAAACAGTATACAAAATCCGATTTCCCCCAGGATCCGATGACTCAGCTATGGCATTCTATCAATGCGGTTTTTGGTTCATGGAACAACTCTCGGGCAATTGCTTACCGCGAAATAAATCAAATTAAAGGTCTGATCGGAACAGCGGTAAACGTTCAAACCATGGTTTTTGGAAACATGGGCGATGATTCAGGAACGGGAGTCGGGTTTACCCGTAATCCTTCTAATGGTGACAACTTGCTCTATGGCGAATTTTTGATGAACGCTCAAGGTGAGGATGTAGTCGCCGGAATTCGAACACCGTTGTCAATTGAAAAATTAAAAAAGATTACTCCGTCAATTTACAAAGAACTGGAAACTATACATAAAAAACTTGAAAGGCATTATGCTGACATGCAGGATTTTGAGTTTACAATTGAACAGGGTACCCTTTATATGCTTCAAACTCGCAGTGGTAAACGCACGGCTGCCGCGGCAGTAAAAATTGCTGTCGATATGGTCGGCGAAAAACTAATCTCCAAAGATGAAGCGCTAATGCGTGTTCAGCCCGAACAGCTTGACCAGCTGCTTCATCCGATGTTTGACTCGGCCCAAGAGAAAAAAACCAAGATTCTTTCTAAAGCCGGCCTTCCGGCATCGCCGGGAGCTGCAGTCGGACAGGCTGTTTTTACAGCTAAGGATGCCGAAAGCTGGAAAGAAAAAGGTAAAGACGTTATCCTTTGCCGTTTAGAGACATCACCGGAAGATATTCGCGGGATGCACGCTGCTAACGGTATTTTAACCGCAAGAGGCGGAATGACATCTCACGCTGCGGTAGTTGCCCGTGGTTGGGGTAAATGTTGTGTCGCTGGTGTTGGTGATATTACTATGGATGAAAAGAAACGTCAAATGAGTTGCGGTAACACTATTATAAAGGAAGGCGATTGGATTTCTATAAACGGCACTAAAGGTATAGTGTATGTCGGTAAAATAGAAACAATCACACCTAAAATGACTGGCCCTTTTGGAGTGCTGATGTCTTGGGCTGATGAAGTCAAAAAATTAGGAGTTCGAACTAACGCCGACACACCAACTGATGCCCAAGTGGCGGTAAAATTTGGCGCCCAAGGTATTGGATTGTGCCGAACTGAACATATGTTCTTTGAAGGTGAACGAATTGTATCTTTTAGAAAAATGATTCTGGTTGCCCAAAAAGTCAAGAATCTTCGTGATCTGATTTCAGTAGAAGAAGATTCTCAAGCTAAAAAGAAATTAGAAGCTGAGTTGGCCAAGCCTTTAAAACAATACCTCAGTGCTCTTTCTGCTCTCCTGCCGCTGCAAAGAAAAGATTTTGAAGGAATTTTTAAGGCATTAAAAGGTTTCCCTTGTACCATTAGATTTCTTGACCCTCCTTTGCATGAATTCTTGCCGCAGGATGAGAAAGGACAACGCCAGTTAGCTAAAGCAATGAACTTGAATTATCAAGAAGTTAAAAATACAGTTGAATCGCTTCATGAATTTAATCCTATGCTTGGACATCGTGGTTGCCGGTTAGGAACAACTTATCCTGAAATAACCGAAATGCAGGCCCGAGCGGTAATCGAAGCGGCTTTAAGTGTGGCGAAAAAGAAAATCAAAGTTCAACCGGAGATAATGATACCTCTTGTCGGAACGCTCAAAGAATTCCAGATTCAAAAGGAAATTGTCCTGCAAGCGATTGAAAAGGTAAAAAATGAAAAAAAGCTAAAAGCATTGCCATTTGACCTTAAGATAGGTACAATGATTGAAGTGCCAAGAGCAGCCCTTACTGCTGATGAAATCGCTCAAGGCGCTGAATTTTTCTCTTTTGGTACAAATGATTTAACTCAGATGGGTTGTGGCTTCTCTCGAGACGATGCTGGAAAATTCTTAGGTGATTATGTTAAAATGGGCATTTATGAAGACGATCCATTTCAGGTTCTTGATGTTAGCGGTATTGGTAAACTAGTGGAAATGGCCTGTAGCTTGGGAAGAAAAACCAGACCGGACATAAAACTTGGTATTTGCGGAGAACATGGCGGAGACCCTAAATCAGTCACTTTTTGCCATCAAGTAGGCTTAAACTACGTTAGTTGTTCGCCGTTTAGAGTCCCGATTGCTCGTTTAGCAGCAGCCCAAGCCGCGCTAGCTGACAAAAAGAAATAGACAAAAAATAAAACCGGATAGAGCTTAAAAAAATTAACAGCTCTATCCGGTAACTTAAACCATGAACGCGATTAAGGCGTATTTAGAAAGAATTAAAAATATCCCTCTTCTTACCAAAGAGCAGGAAATAACTCTTATTGATAAAGCTCAAAAGGGAGGAAAAGAAGCCCGAAGAACGATAATAAACTCAAATCTTAAACTGGTTGTTAATATCGCTAAACACTATTCACATTACGGATTACACTTTATGGATTTGATTGCTGAGGGTAACATTGGACTAATGAGGGCAATTGATAAATTCGATACCCAACGCGGCTACAGATTTTCCACATACGCTGCCTGGTGGATACGTCAGGCAATTACCCGATCTTTGATTGACCAGGGAAAAACGATAAGAGTTCCGGTCTATATGAGCGAAATGATATCCAAGTATAAAAAGAACAAAGAATCGTTAAGACAAAAACTCAAACGTGAACCCAACCGGATTGAAATAGCAAAAATAATCGGTGTTTCCTCAGAAAAGATTGAGGATATCGAAATGTGGATTCAGAAGCAAGCTTCTTTAGATGCGCCAGTAGGTAGCGGCGACTCTCAATTGAGTGACTTCATGAAAAGTAAGGATTACGCCGATACAGAAAAGGTTTTAGACCAAATTTTCGAGAAAGAGCGGATATCTCACCTTCTCGATTCAATAACTGAACGGGAACGCACGGTCTTAAATCTTCGCTTTGGTATCGGCGACGGGCACGAGCATACCTTAGCCGAAATCGCTGAGGTTTTAAGCATTTCACGCGAACGAGTTCGTCAAATCGAAACTGACGCTTTGAAAAAGTTAAAGAAGTACGCCTTAGAAGAGCAAAAAAAAGAACTTGATTACTAATCACTGATTTTTAAAGGAGATTGCTATGATTCTATCCGAAACAATCCGCGACGTCAAAGATTTCCCTAAAAAAGGTATTATTTACAAGGACATAACTACTCTTCTAAACAAAAAACAAGCCTTTAAAAAAGCTGTTGATGCAATGGTAAAGCAGCTTAAAGGTAAAAAAATTGATTATATCCTGGCGGCCGAATCTCGCGGTTTCATTTTTGGCGGTGCTTTGGCCTATAGTCTAGGTTGCGGCTTTGTACCAATTCGAAAGCCAGGAAAACTTCCCGCTAAAACCTATAAAGCTTCCTACGCCTTAGAATATGGAAAAGATTCGATGGAAATACATCGTGACGCTTTTCCGCCAAAGTCACGAGTTTTAATCCTTGATGACCTTCTTGCTACCGGCGGGACTGCTGATGCTCTGCTAAAGTTAGCTCATAAATTGCAAGCTGAAATCGTAGCAGTCATGTTTTTGGTTGAGTTGACTTTTCTGAAAGGAAAAGATAAACTCAAAAAATATCCGGTTTACTCGTTAATAAAATATTAATATAGACTGGAAATGAGCTTAACGGTTAAAGATTTTATTTTTTGCCCCCATAGCTCAGTAGGACAGAGCGCGGCCCTCCTAAGGCTGAAATCCCCGTTCGAATCGGGGTGGGGGCATGTTTTTTAAATCTTTTGGTTATAACAAAATCACAAAGTCTAAAGCTGTGAAAAAAAGTGGAGGGTATTATGCGATTTTTGAAAGTTTTGGCAGGGCTGTTCTTCTTTTTGATTTTAAGTTCGCAAATGACCTATGCCGCAGTATGCGGTAACTGCGGTTACGATAATCTTGATAAATATAAATATTGTGTGAAATGCGGCCAAGCCTTAACCGCCGAAGCGACTATCGAAAAAAGGAAAAAAATTAATTCTTTTTCTGAGGCTTTATCCGGGCCGAAAAAAACAATCGCGGTAACTGAATTCACTAATGCTTCCGGATTAGGCAGTTACATTAACTTGGGTGACGATTTTTCAGCCCAGTTAA
>JAQTSA010000009.1 GCA_028711575.1 Candidatus Omnitrophota bacterium
TTATCGGCCAGATACATATCCAGTATATTAACCACAAACACAAAAGAAGCGGAAAGCTTTGGGAAAATATATAAATTAAACTTAGTAGACCCAGTATCTGAATCGGTATTAGCTAGATATTATAGATCTTAATCCAGCTAGGGATAAAACCGTAAAAAATCTTATCGCTTACCAATACGCCATAGTGTGAAAAGTTATCTTATAGGTACAAAAGGCCATAGAGTAGACATAAGAAAAAGAAATAAACCAAATAAGAGATGCCTTGCCGCAAAACAAAGTCTTTGGCAAAGAGAACCTTGTTAAAAATATAGAAAAAAGGTTTAAAACAACATTTAAACTAAGCCAAAGAAGCCGGCCGGCAAAGATAAAATAGGTGCACCTCTTTTGTTTTTGATTAGGACAGGGAGGTTTTTTTTGATTCGCTACACAAAAAAGAATATCTTTAATACGGTTGTTAAGCCAGATCTTTGCATAGGATGTGGTATCTGTGCCGCCCTTTGTCCTTTCAAGTGCATCGAAATGCAAATGAGGTCTGGTGAATTTAAACCGATGTTGGTGGATAAATGCCTTGACTGCGGATTATGTTTTGAGGTTTGTCCGGCCAATAGAGAGGAACTCAATCAGGAGGACATAGCAAAACTATGTTTTGCAAAGGAAAAAAATATCCATCATCATTTCGCGACGGGTTTTTATCTGTCGAGCTATGTAGGCTATTCATTGACCAATTATCATCGAGAACGCGGAGCATCAGGCGGAATGGCTACTTGGCTACTTGAAAATTTATTAATTTCCGGTTCTGTTGACAGGGTAATCGCGGTAGTAAAGAGTGATAATTCTGATAATGCCTTATTTAAATTTCAAATTATGAGTTCTGTTGAGGAAATAAGAAACGCTTCTAGTTCAAAATATTATCCAGTAGAGTTATCGTCTTGCCTGGATCAAATTATAAATGACGAACAGGAACATAGATATGCTATTATGGGTTTGCCGTGCTTTCTTTATGGTATCCGTAAAGCAATATCTCAAAATCCGAAATTAAAAAGAGAGATAAGATTTCTTATTGGTTTAGTTTGCGGGCATTATCCAAACGCAAATTTTACCGAGTATTTATCAAAGCTGGCTCGAGTGAGGCCTAAAGGTATAGAGACTTTAGATTATAGGGTTAAAAAAGGCACAAGAACCTCAATAAATTACGGGTTCCGTGTTAAGAAAAAAGACGGGAGATACTCAAAGACCTTATGGACTAACGGTGTTATGGGAATATTGTGGAGGGAATATTATTTTTGTCACAATGCTTGCAGCTATTGCGATGATGTGTTTGCGGAGGTTGCCGATATAGTTTTTATGGATGCTTGGTTTCCAGAGGCAATTCCTGTAATTCAAGGTACATCGCTCATCATCGTAAGAAATCCTGTCCTTAGTATGGTACTCAGCGAAGGCTGTCAGAAAGGTTTGTGTTATATAAAGCCGTGCCTGATTGAAAGCATAATTGCTGATAAAAAAACCTTAATAGATATAAAACAGAGGATTAACCGACTATCGACTATGCGTGCTAAAGATGCCTGGTTTTCAAAGCTGCGGACACAAATGTCAGAATCGGTTAACAGAAAAGAACTGGCGACTGCTAGCCGGAAAGTTCGTACGATGCGTATTAGCAAAGCTCTCTGGCCCTGTTTTCGTAACCTGCCAGCCTTTTGTATGCCATTATTTTTCCGGGTGATCAGAATGATAACCCTTGATTTTAAAGAGCAAGTATGTTTTGGCAAAAATAAACTTTTCAAGTTTATGAAAGAAATACTTCCGTATAGTTTAGTTCTTTGGAAAAAACAACTGAACCTTCAAAAATACAATGTTCTACAGCAGGAAAAGCTATCTAGAGTTTTAAAGAAGCTCGATGTGCTTAAAGGAGCGGCTAAGCTTAATATGGGTTGCGGGCCTAATCTTCAAGAAGGCTGGATAAACGCTGATATAGAAAATTATGGAGATATTTCTATAGATGCTCGGAAAACACTGCCGTTTCCCGATGCCAGTTTCTGCTGTGTTTTCGCGGAATATTTTATTGAGCATTTAACTAAATCGGAAGCGATACATTTTTTATCTGAATGTTTGCGTGTTTTGGTTCCTGGAGGACGAGTGCGTTTTACATTACCCGACCTTTCTGTTCTAGCTGCCGAACTTAACTATCCTACTGATGTTACCGATGCTCTGGGTGAAATTTTCATAGAAATGGGTGCTATTACGAATATTAATGCAGCTAGTGTATTCAATTGCGCGATCTACGGCCATAACCATAAATACATGTGGACATTTGAGGATTTGGCTGAAACTTTTTGCTCAGTGGGTTTTATTCATCCAGTCAGATGTGAGTTTAGTAAAAGTGATGTATCGGGGCTTGCCATTGAAAGGCGTGTGTATTCGGTGCGTTGGAATTTTTTCATTGAGGCTGAAAAGCCAAAAGAGGCGTAATCCAATGAGCAGCAAGCTAAATAGCAATTTCTTATTGGTTGGGCATGCCGGTTGTCATAATCGAGGTTGTGAAGCTATAGTGAGAATCACCATTGATCTTATTTTAAGTAAATTTCCTGATGCTAAATTTACCTTGGTATCCTTCTGTCCGGAAAATGATGGTATTTTGAGCGATATTCCTAACCTTAAAATTATTCCGGCGATAAACTATATTCCACATTTCTTGCCGGATAAAGACAGGAATAAAAACAGCGTATATCAAAAACTAAAAAATATTATAAAGGGAATTTTGCCTTATTTTATTGTTTTAATAATAAGAAAGACATCGGAAACTATCCGGATTAGAAAAAAAGGAAAACTTAAAACAAAAATTGTTTTTGCCTCAGTTGATTCTTTGAGAGAATTAATTATTGGTTCTGATATCGTTGTCTCTATAGGCGGGGATAATTATACAGAAGATTATGGCCCACCAAATTATTTTATGGAAATACTTGAGTATGCTAAATCTTTAAATTGTAAAACAGTTATTTGGGGGGCCTCTATCGGCCCTTTTGTTACTCCCGCAATACGATTGAGAATGAGAAATATCCTAAAATCTACTGATTTAATTACAGCGCGCGATGAACTCACGATCGAATATCTTAAAGAGATGGGAGTAGAGCAAAATGTTTATGAAGTCGCAGATCCGGCCTTTTTATTAAAGCCGAAATCTTTACCGCTGACTGATATCCAATGGAGTGAAAAACCTTTTGAAATTGTTGGTTTCAATGCTTCGGGAATGTGGTGTCAATATGTTAGTTGTAGCCGGGGAAAGCAAATCATGAATGATATAGTTCAATTCATCAGAGATTTGATTGATAAAAATAAATGTGTTATTCTTTTGATCCCTCATGACCTTAAATCATCTTCTTTTGGTGACTATCAGTTCCTTTATAAACTGGAAAGAATGCTCAATAGGCCCGGTTCCGTCTACTTATTTTCTTCCGGTCTTTATGCCCGTGAGACAAAGATGGCAATCGGCAAATGTGATTTTTTTATTTCCATGAAAATGCATGCGATGATTTCCTCATTGAGTCAAGCAATACCTACCCTGGGATTGTCATCTGGTCCCAAATTTATTGGGCTGCATAGAATGATGTATGGACATACAGACTATTTAATTGATTATAATGACATAAGTGAACAATTACTCAAAAATAAATTTACTCTTTTATGTAATGAGAAAGAAGTTATTAAAACAGCTTTGAAAAATAAAATTCCGCGAATCAAGGCGTTAGCATTAAAAAATGGAGATCATCTGGAATCATTATTGAAAAATTCCTAGAGTCAGTAGTGTCGCGATATTCTTATCCTTAGGGTTATTAAGCATTATAGGATGTTTATTGGTGGTATATAAAGGGATGCAAATAAGCATATGAAGCCAGAAATATCTGTATTAATGGCAAATTATAATAAAGGCCAGTATATTAGTGAAGCTATACAATCAATGCTTTCTCAAGCTTTTAATAATTGGGAATTAGTAATTTGTGATGATGGCTCTACCGATAATTCTTTTGAGATAATAAAATCTTTTCTAAATGACAGCAGAATAAGAGTTTTAAAGAATAAATCCAATTTAGGAAAAATAGCCACGCTAGAAGTTTTAATCAAAGAATCAAAAGCAGAAATTTTAGCAATATTAGATAGTGATGATGTCCTTCGGCAAGATGCCTTAGAAGTTATGGTTGATGCGCATAAAAACCATCAGGAATGCGGTTTGATTTATTCTCAATTTATCTTTTGTGATCAGGATCTTAAGTTTAAAAGAACAGGTTTTTGTGCGGGGATTGAAAAAGATGATTTACTTGTTTTATATGATGTCATCAGCCATTTTGTTACTTTTAAGAAAAAATGCTACTTAAAGACTGAGGGATACGATGAAGAGATCTTATACGCTGAAGATAGAGATATAGTGTTTAAATTACAAGAAAAAGCAAAAATTTTTTTTGTTAATGAAACTTTATATTACCATCGCGAATTACCTGATTCACAAAGTCATGATTTTAGAAAAGTTAGAATAGGCACTTGCTGTCATAACTTAGCTCGATATAAAGCTTATAAAAGAAGGTTGGGCCGTAATTTCCCAATAAGTTTACGGCTAAAGTTTTCTAAAGATTTTTCAAGGGCAGTAATTTTATTATCAAAGATGGGGGAATACAAGAGATCATTAATCTTTTTGTTAAAAGCAATTGAGGCTATAAGTTTTTTGCCAAGAAGAAACATTAATTATCCAAACCACACCCGACGGATGAATGATCTTTTCTCTCCGAAAAAGGGGACATAACGAAGAGAGGATGGTAGGATAGAGAATGAGAAATTGCTGATTGAGATAGGCCAGGGGGGTATTCAAAATAGGTGTGAAGACTGATCAGCTAAGATATATCGAGAACTTAGAGCGGTAAATAATGTTTGTTCTGAGAACTGAGTCTCGAGAATGTTCACTGAAAGGGGGGGAAGCACAAAGTATATGATAGTCAATATTTTGATTCCGCTATCGAAGTGAAATTATTATAAAAGGTGTTTTAAAAAATACGTTCGATCAAAACTAAACAGAAAAAGTTTATGAAAAAAATAGCTTTTGTTTCAACTAACGAATGGGCGTCGTGGGGCGGCTCTGAAGAGTTGTGGGCTCAGACTGCCATTAGAATGGGTAAACAAGGCTTCTTAGTCGGTGTAAATATTAAAGGCTGGGAGGAAACTCCTTCCAGGATTCAAGAAATGGAACGTTCTGGCTGTATGGTTAAGCGTAGATGGTATAAGAGGAGAAATATTTTTCATAGGGCAGCTTCTAAAGTTTTTAGATCTATGTCCATGTATGGTTGGCTAGATAAATTCGCTCCTGGGCTAGTTGTGATTTCTCAAGGAAATAATTTCGATGGTATAAATTGGATGCAAGCATGTGTAACGAGGGATATCCCGTATGTTGTTATTTCTCATACAGCAGCAGCAAATTTTTGGCCTGTTGATGAACGAGCTTTTAAAGCGGCAGAATTATACCAACGCGCTAAAAGATGCTTTTTTGTGTCTAAGGCTATTTTGAAACTTACAGAGAAACAGTTAGCAACGTCGCTCGATAATGCCAAGATTGTGAGAAATCCTCATAATGTACCATACTGCATAACTTTGCCTTGGCCAAAAGAAGAAGGGGTGTATAGGTTGGCATGCGTAGGTAGTTTAGAACCGGTCTCTAAAGGGCAAGATATATTGTTTGAAGTTCTATGTTCCGACAAATGGAGAAGGCGGCCTCTTGAAGTAACTCTTTTTGGCGCTGGATACAATGAGAAATCCTTGAAACGTTTAAAAGATCTATGGTGTTTAGATAAGGTCAGATTTGCAGGTTTTGAAGATGATGTTGAATCTATCTGGAAAAATAATCACGGACTTATTTTACCTTCACGATATGAAGGCCTGCCAATGGCGATCATTGAAGCAATGTTATGCGGTCGGATCTGCATTGTCACTGATGTGGGAGGAAACACAGAACTTTTAGAAGATAATGTTAATGGGTTTGTAGTAAAAGCTCCGCAAGTTGAATTTTTGGATGAAGCTATGGAGAGAGCCTGGAATAGGAAAGATTCATGGCCTGAAATCGGACAATTAGCAGCTGTCAGTGTGCGGAAAATTATACCGTCTGATTCCGTTGGGGTGTTTATCGACGAACTAAAATTACTAATATAAAAGTATTACCTAATATGAAAACTCTTCATATTTGTACTCAAGACTATGGTGGGGCAGGGATAGCTGTCTCGAGGTTGAATCTCGGGTTAAAATCCGTCGGGATTGAATCGAAAATGCTGGTTATTAAAAAAACATCGTCTGAAGCCAGCGTAATAGCGTTTCCACGAAATAGCAGCTTTTTTAAACGAGCACAGAATAGAATATATAATAAAATAATTCAATCTGAGTTTAATGCTTATAAATTCACGCGGCCAACTGGTCAGGATCTGTTCAGCGATAATCGTTCAATTTACGATATTGCTAGACACCCTCTTGTTAAGGAGGCGGATATTATCCATTTACATTGGATATCTTTTATGGTTGATTATAAAAATTTTTTCAGAAAAATAAATAAACCGATAATTTGGACACTGCATGATGTTAATCCCTTTACCGGGGGGTGTCATTATGCCGGTAGCTGTAGGAAGTATGAGTCTCGTTGTGGTGCTTGTCCTCAGTTAGGTTCAAAAAGTGCCAATGATTTATCCAGAAGAATATTTGAAAGAAAGAAGAATGCTTATAAAAATGGAAAGATTTTTATAGTAAGTCCAAGCAAATGGATGGCTGATTGTGCTAAAAAAAGCACATTGCTTAAAGATTTTAAAATAAACGATATTGCGATTGGTCTGCGAACAGCGATTTTTGATAAAAGGAATAAGCGAGACTCGCGTGACCTTTTAAACATACCTCAAGATAGGATAATCATTCTCTTTGGCTCTGACTATAAAACAGAACGTAAAGGCTTTGAATATTTGATACAAGCTTTGGAGCTCATTAAAAAAAAGATAGATACTTCTAATATTGGGTTAGCCGTATTTGGGCCTTACGCGAACAGCCTTTCTGATGATATGGGGTTTTCTGTGTATCCCTTAGGGCGTATAGACGACGAGGAGCTTTTATCTTTTTGCTATAGCACTTCCGATTTATTTATAATGCCTTCGTTGGAAGAGAGCTTTGGTCAAACCTGTTTGGAGGCTATGTCATGTGGAGTTCCGGTAGTTGGGTTTAACGCGGGCGGAACCGCAGAAATGATTGTACCACTGAAAACAGGGCTTTTGGCTGAAACGAAAAACACTGCGGATTTGGCAGAAAAAATAATTTGGATGATAAAGCACTCTGCAGAGCGTCAGCAAATGGGAGTAAATGCACGAAAACTTGTAGAACGAAAGTATACTATTAAAACGCAAGCTGAACAATACAGGGCATTGTATCAATCAATTCTTGACCGTTATGTTTAACCGAATATTAAAAATAGCAAAAAAAATAATGGTAAAACTAAAAGCTTATAATAACTATGCAACGCATAGAGATCAAAAGAATAGTTTGAGACAATCACAAAAAAAAGCATGTCATTTTTATGGGCTATATATTACATATAAGGGGGAGGTGTTTCCTTGTTGTTTAGTGTGGGCGCGGCCGAAGATGAAGATTGGTCATATTGATGACGATAACATTATCGGCGCTATTAGAAATTTTTACAACAAATGCTCCTGCGAACGATTTAACCTCATCAAAGGTGCGGCTGATGAAAAGATTAATATTTCTCTATTAAATATTGAGTTTTCATTGCAATGTCAGGGTAAATGTGCCTTATGTTGTGTTAACGCTCCTTCATGGAAAGGATATTATAATTGCTATGATTCGTTAACAAAGATGGTTGAAATTCTAAACCCGGAAAAAATTTTAGCGCAAGGAGGGGAAGTATTAATCCAAAAAAAATCTCTTGACTGGCTTAACGCTATAAAAAATCATCACCCAGAAATAAAACTTTTACTTGTGAGCAACTGCAATGTAGACTGCAGCCTAATCGAAGAAGTTGAAAAATTATTTAATGAGGTATGGGTATCATTCATGGCTTTTCAGGATGAGACATATGAGCGAATAATGGGTATGAATGTAAAAAAAACTATTGAATTTGTCGAAAAACTGGCCAGGAACGGCAAAACACGAGTGGTGCTGAAATTTCTTATAACTCCCTTAAGTATTCATGAAGTGAGCCAATTTTTAGAGTGGGCTCTTAATCTAAATCCATTTTTAATTTATATTGAAGACGGAAGTACAGAAAAGTATATAAATCTTAAAACCAGTGATAAGTTTTGGGAAAAGATTTCCCAGCGGAGCGGACTAAAAGTAAAGATGTTTTTAGTCAAGAATAAGCGAAAACTTTTAGACGGGTCGACAATGATCAAATTTACCAATAAAAGTCTTAGAATCTTAAGCCTCAACGATGGGTGGAAAAATTTTTTGAGGATAAATGGGCTTCAAGACAAAGTAACAATTTTTTGGGCGTAGATTAGAAACCGTGAAATCTATTACTACAGACTGTGCTCTTTTCTTCCTGAAAAAGTGGATATAACGGAGAGAGGATGGCAGGATAGCCATGGACTTTCAGGCGGCGTCTAATGGAAGGGAAAAAACGCGCCATTTTGATAAGTAATTTAGGATTTCGGTGTTGAAAATGGCTTCAGAAAAAGCCAATAGCGTTGTCGAAACAGCCCGGAGCCTTGGTCTAAAACCTGCTTTGTTGTATCATTGGAAAAAGAACTACGCTGATAGGAGAAGGCGGCCTAAGAACCAAAATAGAATAGAGAATGAGAAATTGCTCATTGAGATAGACCAGGCGTTTATTCAAAATAGGTGTGAATACAGATCAGCCAAGATATATCGAGAACTTAGAGCGGTAAATAATGGTTGTTCTGAGAACCGAGTCTCGAGATTTATGCACTTAAATTGTTTTGTGACTGTAGACAAGAAAAAATTATGTGTGACAACTAATTTAAAGCAAAATTTACTAATATGGCCTAACATTTGGAATCGTAATTTTAGCGTGTTCGCGTCAGGCAAAGTATAGGTTTCAGGCATTACTTAACGTTAAAGATTGAGTGTATTTGTGAAAAGATCTTTAACACGCAAGAAGAAGCTAAGAGAATCATTTTTACATGGATTAAAACTCGTTATAATCTTACCAGACGGCACTTAACGTTGGATTATTTGAGTTTGTTAGAATACGAAAAACGCCACGATTCTTTATTAAATCTGTCCACTAAAGAGGGCAAGGTTATTAAAATCAACTGCTCCCTTAGAACCTATTAACCGAGAATTGCGTAAACTAAGCCGCAGATATGGCTATTTTCATAACCAGCGAAGCCAGGATATATTCATGTATTTAACTCTTAAAGAAGAAGGGCTTATTATAGATAGAGCTTTTGAGGATATGCCAACAGTAAAAGAGAAAAACGTTTCTTTAGAATTTGCGAATAAATGTTGACAGTACTTCTTAATGTTATGACTTTGATTTTTATTTAGACGGTGGTATAATCGTTAGAAGATTAGAGATATTTTAACTAACTTTTATTTTTTAAAAGAATAAATCTTCATAACCGCAAATCCCGATGTTAGATGAAACGGTAGTAAATCAAGTTGAGGCCTTTCTCGAAAAGAAGAAGCTTTCGCCGATAAAAGGGCTTTTGCCTAATCACCCCGAGGATATCGCCAATCTTATCACTAGACTGGAACTTCCAAGTTCTAAACTTTTGGTGTTTCGATTGGTGCATCATGATAAGGCGATTGACGTTTTTGAGTATCTTTCTACCGAAGAAGAAGAAAAAATATTAGGTTCATTGAGCAGCATCGAAATCAAAGGCTTGCTTAACGAGATGTCTCCTGATGATCGTACCGAGTTGTTCGATGAAATGCCGGCGGAACTGGTTCAAAGGTTTATAAATCTTCTTTCACCATCGGAACGGAAAGTTGCTGTTGATATTTTGAATTATCCCCAAGAATCGGTGGGCCGGCTTATTACTCCTGATTTTGTGCAGCTTTTTGAAGATATGACAGTTAAGGAGGCGCTTTCTCATATTCGTGATGTTGGACTTCAAAAGGAGACCATTTATCACTGTTATGTTAGTGATAAAGCAAAAAAGCTGATTGGGATCGTTTCTTTGAAAAAACTCGTTTTATCTTTACCGGATATCAAGGTTTCGGAAGTAATGTTTCCTGAAGTTATAAAAGTTGAGGTTAGTGCTGATCAGGAAGAAGCGGCTAATATTTTTAAAAAGTATGATA
This sequence comes from Candidatus Omnitrophota bacterium, assembly GCA_028711575.1. GTDB lineage: Bacteria > Omnitrophota > Gorgyraeia > Duberdicusellales > 4484-171 > JAQTSA01. Next base: position 10,288 of record JAQTSA010000009.1, read on the forward strand.
TGATCGCTTTGCCGGTTGTTGATAAGTCCAATCAGCTCTTAGGAATAGTTACTTTTGATGATTTAGTTGATGTTTTAGAAGAAGAAGCGACCGAAGATTTTGAAAAAATAGCCGGTGTTTTGCCGGTAGATAAACCTTATATGGACGCCAGTTTCTTAAGTATTGTCTGGAAGCGGAGTTTCTGGCTGATACTGCTTGTTATTTTTGAAACAGTTACGGCTTTGGTAATGATACATCATCAACACAATATTCAGCAGCTGGTCGCCCTTACTTTTTTTGTTCCGATTTTGGTCGCGATGGGCGGCAATACCGGGACTCAATCGGCAACGATTGTTATTCGAAGCCTTGCTCTTGGTGATATTGAGGTAAAAGATTTTTTTAAGGTAATAGCCCGTGAATCGTTGATCGGGCTTTCGATAGGCCTTACTTTGGCTATTGTTGGATCGTTGATTGTTGCGCTTTTACAGAATAATTTGCGTTTAAGTATCGCGGTTAGCATATCAATGGGCTTGACGATAGTTTTAGCCACGACAGTTGGGGCTAGCCTTCCGATACTTTGTAGAAAATTAAAACTTGATCCGGCTCTTATGAGCGGCCCGCTGATAGCCACGATAGTCGATGTCGTGGGTATTCTTATTTATTTAAAAATAGCTATTTTTATCCTGGGTTTGTGACGGGTAAGAAAAACTATTATGCTTTTTTAAAACAAAGATCTCTATGACAGTCTTTTCTAAGTTCGTCAAATCAAAGCTTTTTTTTATTTTTTTAGCGGTAATACTTTTTCTAAACGGCTGCGCTCAAACTCACTCTGTCGGCCGAAAAAATAGCGCTTATTCGCCAGGAAGCTATACAACAATAGATAAATTCTGCCGTAGTCAGGGATTTGTTTACAAATATGATACCATTGATGATTTGATCGTCCTTTCTTCGGAAAATGACGATATTCGTCTGCTTTTGGATTCTGACGTCGCTTATCGTAACGGATCTATTTTTTATTTAAAAAATCCGGCGGTTTATCAAAAGGGGCAAATCCTTTTACCGAACGGATTGAAAGATATCCTTTCAGCGAATGACTTTTCTTTTTTTAAGCCGACTTTTGAAATTAAGACGATCGTCCTTGATGCCGGCCATGGCGGAAAAGATCCCGGCGCGGTTTCTATTCGCGGGTTACAGGAAAAATATGTTAATCTTAAAGTCGTTCTGATTTTAAAACAGGAACTGGAGAAAAGAGGGTTTACGGTTTTTTTAACCCGTGGTACCGATACGTTTATTACTCTTGCTCAGCGGGCGGAGTTTGCTCGTCTAAAAAAAGCTGACCTTTTTGTCAGTATTCACGCTAATGCCAATCGATCTCGCCAGGTTAAAGGCGTTGAAGTTTATCATTTGACACCGGATAAGTTTAGACCGAAGTCCCGGTCTTTAGATCTAGCAAAAACATCTGATTTTTCAGGTGTGCCTTATGAGGCTAAAGTTGGTCTTTGGCAAATGCTTTTAACCAAAGATTATGATTTATCGATAGAGTTGTCAAATTCTATTTACCATAGCTTTCAGCGGCGGGGTTTTTCAGTTAAGCTGCCGAGAAAAGCTCCTTTTTATGTGTTACGTTACGCTTATGTACCGGCAGTGTTAGTTGAAATGGGCTATCTCAGCAATCCTTATGAAGAGAAAGTGTTAAGAAAAAACTATTACCAAAAACAGATTGCTGAAGCTATAGCTTTAGGTATAGTAGAGTTACAGAAGAAGTATTCGGCTAAATAAGGGGAAAAGTTTATGGATCGTCGTCCGATAGGTATTTTTGATTCCGGTGTTGGCGGATTAACCGTTCTACGCCAAATTGAACAGATTTTGCCGAATGAGAACTTGATTTATTTCGGTGATACGGCCCGGGTTCCTTACGGCGGTAAATCTAAGGACACGATCGTTAAGTTTAGTACCGAAATAATCCTGTTTCTTCTTAAGCGGCAGGTAAAAATGGTCATCATTGCCTGTAATACCGGTTCGGCTTTAGCTTTGGAACATCTTAAAGATATTTTCAGGGTGCCGATTATCGGGGTTATTGAGGCCGGAGTCAAACAGGCTTTAACGGTTTCTAAGCATCGGCGAATAGGTGTTATCGGCACAAAATCGACGGTTCTTAGTAAAAGTTATGAACTTGAAATCTCAAAACAAAGCAAAGATGCCATGGTCTTTAGTCAGGCTTGTCCTTTGTTTGTTCCATTAGTGGAAGAAGGCCTGGTTACGGGAAAAATAGTTAATGAAGTCATTAGGCGCTATTTGGCCGGGTTTAAAAAGAGCCGTATAGATTCACTTATCCTGGGATGCACTCATTACCCGCTGCTTAAACCGGCGATCACGGCTTATTTGAAGGACGTTGTGGTTATTGATTCAGCCAAAGAAGTCGCCCGGCATGCTAAGGATATTTTGCTTGCCGGTAATATTGCCAATAAAAACAACCGAAAAAAACGGCGTGACTTTTTCGTCAGCGATGATGCTTATGGCTTTAAAATGTTGGCTAGACAATTTTTGAAAGGGGACGTTCCTGACCCGGAATTGGTGAACATCCTGTAATTAAAAGAGGTCCTGATGTATCAGATAAAAGTAATAAGAAATTTCAGCGGCGCTCATTTTCTTCGTGAATACAAAGGAAAATGCGAAAGTCTTCACGGGCATAATTGGAAAGTTGAGGTTATCGCTGAGTCTTTAGAACTTGATTCTTTAGGTATGGTTTTGGATTTTGGCGATTTGAAGAAAATGATCGATCAAGTTCTGGATGAACTTGACCACAAGCTTTTAAATGATCTGGAGAGTTTTAAGGAGTGTAATCCCAGTTCGGAAAACATTGCCCATTATATTTATTGCCGGTTGAAAGATGAGTTGTCAGATTCGCCGGTCAACTTAGACCAGGTGCGAGTTTGGGAAACCGATTCTTCCTGCGCGACCTACAAGGAAAGTTAGTTTTAAATGGATAACAAAAAAAAAGGTATAATTCTCTTGTCGGGCGGCCTTGATTCGGTTACTACTCTTTATTATGCCAAGTCGCGCGGCTATGATTTAACGGCATTAATCTTTGATTATAATCAGCGGCATCGAAAAGAGGTCCAGGCTGCCCGTAGGATCGCCGAGATAAACGGTATAAAATACCATTTAGCAAAAATCGATTTAAGTTTTACACAGTCTAGTTTGACTAACCGCGATATTAAGGTTGGACTTAACCGCGACTTGAAGTCTAAGGAAATTCCTTTAACTTATGTTTCCGGACGAAACATAATCTTTTTAAGTTACGCTTTTTCTTTGGCCGAAAGCATAAAGGCTAAAAAGATATTTATTGGCGCCCATATCCATGATTATTCCGGGTACCCTGATTGCCGTCCGGAATTTCTTTTTGCTTTTAATCAGGCGGTATCTTTAGGCCTAAAGAATAAAAGAATTAAAATAGTTGTCCCATTGATTGATAAGGATAAAAGGAGTATTATAAAATTAGGTTTGTCTTTAGGAGTACCTTTTGAAGATACCTGGTCTTGTTACCGTGGTCAAAGAGTTCCTTGTTTAGAATGTGACAGCTGTCGTTTTAGAGTTGAGGCCTTTGCTGAGTTAGGAATGTTAGATCCGGCTTTGGTAAAGAAGAAAAAATAATTAAAATTTAAAGAAGATTGGGAGATTATGGCAGGAAAAATATCTGAAATTTTTTATAGTGTTCAGGGCGAAGGCGTTTATCAGGGAGAATATCAGGTATTTATTCGTTTTTTTGAATGTAACCTTGACTGTTCGTTTTGTGATACTAAGATCGGCGAATATCAGGAAATGAGTATTACCGATGTTTTGGAGGAAATTAGAACTTATTCCAATTATCATTCGATTTCGATTACTGGCGGTGAGCCATTGCTTCAGATCGAGTTTTTAAAAGAGCTTTGTGATTGCCTAAGAAGCGAGAACGAGACTATTTATCTTGAGACTAACGGTACATTAGCCGAGGCTCTTTCTGAAGTAATTGACGCAATTGATATTGTTGCTATGGATTTCAAGCTTCCTTCGTCGGCTCATACCGGTGATCTTTGGGACAGGCACCGTCAGTTTTTGAAAGTTGCTTTAGAAAAAGAAGTATTTGTAAAAGCGGTGATCGGTAAATCGACTTTGGTTGAAGACATACAAAAATCGATAAACTTAATTAAAGAGTTTGACATAAAAATACCTTTTATTTTACAGCCTCAGAATCCTTTTGAAATTGAGGTCAAGTCCCGGGTTAATTTTTTTAAAGGAATCTGCCGTGATGCCGGGCTCGATGTTCGAATTGTTCCTCAGATGCATAAACAGAAAGGGTTTAAATAGTTCGTAGTTTATAGGGGTAGTGATTAAGTGATTGAGTTATCCGTAATTAAGTAAAACGAAAACTAAGACACTTAATAACTTAATTACGTCATGGCATAATAGCTCAGAATTACTTAATTACTTGATAGGCGATACGAAACGAAGGGAGTCATGAATAAGAACCTGCTGAAAAAAAAGATTGATGAACTTGTTTATAGATCGGCGTTTGAGCTGCCGGAAGATGTTCTTTTGGCAATAGTTTCAGCGTATCGGAAAGAAACTAATCCTAAAGCCAAAGATGTTTTAAAGATGATTATCGATAACGCTAAATCGGCTAAAGATAATCAACTCGCTATTTGTCAGGACACTGGGTTTCCGGTAATTTTTATTGAAGCGGGTAAAAATGTCAAAATTACCAGGAGCCTGATTGAAACAATAGAAAAGGGAGTGGCCCTTGGCTATAAAAGTAACAGTTTAAGAGCTTCAGTGGTTGATCCGGTTCAAAGAAGTGTTTTTGGGTTTGACGGTTTAGTTTGGCATCTTCGCTTTACAAAAAATAATAAAACAAAAATAACTCTGTTACCTAAAGGTTTCGGAAGCGAGAATAAATCGGCGCTCCGGATGTTTGACCCGACCGCTGATTGGAAAGAGATTGAGCAGTTTGTTGTTGATAGTGTTAAACAGGCTGGCCCTTCGGCTTGTCCGCCTTTTGTTGTTGGGATTGGCATCGGGGGGACAGCCGATGAATGTTTGTCTTTAGCTAAAGAATCGCTTCTTAGTGATATTAGAATTTTGAATCCGGATACAGTGTTAAGGAAACACGAAAAAAACCTTTTACAAAAAATAAATGCTTTAAATCTTGGGCCAATGGGCTTTGGCGGTAAGACAACAGCTTTAGCGGTCAGAATAAAAAAAGCGCCAACTCATATTGCCGGGTTACCGGTCGGACTTAATATTAGTTGTCACGCTTTAAGAAGAGCGTCAGTGGTGTTGTAATCAATGAACGGTTTATCAAAAGAGACAATAAAGGAATTAGTGTTAGGGCAAAAGTATCATTTTAACGGTACGTTTTATACCGCTCGAGATCAGGCTCACAAACGGCTTAATGACTTGATAGATCAAGGTAAGAATCTTCCTTTTAATTTAGATGGATCAATTATTTATTATTGCGGTCCTACCGCCACGCCTTTGAAAAAGGTTATCGGTTCTTGCGGGCCGACTACTTCTTCAAGAATGGATAATTTTGTTGAACCGCTGCTTAAAAATGGACTTTTGGCGATGGTTGGTAAAGGGCAGCGTTCGCGAAAAGTTATCGAGCTTTGCGCTAAGTACGGGGCGGTCTATTTTGTCGCGCCTTCGGGATGCGGAGCGCTCTTAGCTCAACGGGTAACTAAAAGTGAGCTGGTGGCTTTCGCCGATTTAGGGCCGGAGGCGGTATATCGCCTCGATGTAGTTAATTTTCCTTTATATTTGGCGATCGACGCTAAAGGTAACAGCTTATACTAAGTCTTGGTATCGGCTTAAAAAAAACAAAAAAATAATGAAATATAAAAAAAAGGAAAACTATGAAACGAAGTGATTCAAGGACAAATGACCAGTTAAGAAAAATCAATGTGGTCCGTAATTATTTAAAGCACCCCGAGGGGTCCTGCCTGATTGAGTTGGGTAATACCCGGGTTATTTGTACGGCGACAGTTGAATCCAGGGTTCCGCTGTTTTTACGTAATAGCGGTAAAGGATGGGTTACTGCCGAATACCGGATGTTGCCCCGGGCGACCGATAACCGCGTTCCGCGTGATAGAATATCGGGAAGGAATATGGAAATCCAGAGGTTAATTGGCCGTTCTTTACGTAGCGTGCTTGATTTTGAAGCTTTAGGTGAACGTACGATTTGGGTTGATTGTGACGTTATCTCTGCCGATGGAGGAACCCGAATCGCTTCAGTTATTGGCGGGTTTATCGCTTTAGTTGACGCGGTACACAAGCTTTCCCGTCAGCAGTTAGTCTTTATGACCTGCATCAAAAAACTTTTGGCAGCGGTTAGTGTCGGCAGTCTTTATGGCGAGAAAATCCTTGATTTAAATTATGAAGAAGATTCTAACGTTGACGTTGACATGAACATCGTGATGACTTCATCCGGTGAATTTATTGAAGTTCAGGGTGCTGCCGAACGGGGATGTTTCAGCCGGGATGATTTCAATGGGTTTCTTGATCTAGCTCAGAAAGGCATAAACGAAATAATAGAGTTTGAACGCTTACTTTTTAAAGATATTTTGTCCGGTTTATAGAAATGAGAATCATTGTTGCCACATCAAATAAAGGTAAGTTGCGGGAAATTGGGGATATCCTCGATCAAGTAAAATGCCGGCTGGTCTGCCTGTCTGATCTAAACAAAAAATTCAGAATTGTTGAAGACGGTAAGTCTTTTTTTGAAAATGCTCTTAAAAAAGCAAAACCGGTATCAATGGCCTATAAGAAGGATTTTGTCGTCGCTGAAGATTCCGGATTAGAGGTTGATTATTTAAACGGCGCGCCCGGCATTTTATCGAAACGTTATTGCGGACCTAAAGCTACGGATAAAAAGAATAATATTAAGTTATTAAAAACGCTTGCAAATGTGCCGGAGAAAGAGCGGGCGGCTAACTTTGTCTGTTGTCTTGTTCTTTTCAAAAACGGAGAGCTTGTTAAAACTTTTATCGGCCGATGGTATGGCCGAATCGGATTAGAAGCCTTAGGCGATAACGGGTTTGGATATGACCCGATATTTTATCTTCCCGGACTAAAAAGGACATCAGCTCAGATATCGCCTAAACGTAAAAACAGTATCAGCCATCGGGCTAAAGCCTTTAAAAAACTTAAAAAATATCTCGTTGTTCAATCTTAAGCTGATCTTTAAGATCTAACTTTTGCTGTTGCAAAATATTGTCTTGAGATATACAATAATTCCAGGACTATGAACTTAAGCCACGGGTAGTCTTGTAAAAAGGAACTATCATGGCAGAAGTAAAAAATGAAATCGCTCCGGTAAAGGAAGATAATCGCAGAAGAGTTCGGTTCAAAGCTCATTTTTATTGTAAATGCAGTTTTAATGATGGCTCAAAGCTTGTTTCGGCGGTAGCTAAAGATATCAGTATGTCCGGTTTACGGATTATTTTTGATTCTGCTGCCAATATCAGCGATCAAGCGGCTGTTCCTTTATATCTTCTTTTTCCCGATAAAACGATAAAGGCGTTAGGGAGTTTAGTTTGGATTAAAAAATATTCCGATCGTCAAGAAGCGGGAATAGTTTTTAAAAATATAGCTGATTTTGATAAAGAAGAGATATATCAATATATATTTCGATATTATCGGGAAGAAGTCCTTGGGCATTGGTGGGCAGCATCGTAGAAGAATAAATCATATGTTTTGAAAACAAAATTCGGTGTTATCATCGATTTTTTGTCTTTGGCCGCGGTGATATGACCTGATTTTTTAACTTTAAACATAAAAGGTATAAAAGGAGGCAGATCTGATGAAGAAAATTTTTTTAGTTGAAGACGAAAAAGGAATCGCTCATATCGTTACCCATTTTTTAACAAAAAAAGGCTATAATGTTGACGTCGCGCACACCTTGCCTCAGGCTATGGATATGTTTTCTTCTGAACACGCGATTGTACTTTTGGATATATTACTTGAAGGAGAAAAAAGTTTTCCCCTGATTACAAAGATTAAATCAACCCGGCCGGAAACTGTTATTATTATGGTCAGCGCTTACGATAACGACGATAATATCCGTGAAGCAAAACGTCTTGGCGCTGATGCTTTCATCTCAAAACCGGTAATGATCGAACAGCTGGAACAGTTCTTGTTGTCAAAGATACACTTGCTTGAGAAAGATAAGGACGTTTCTTCTGACAACTAAAACGGTTATATAAAATATTTTTTCCAATAAGATTATGGATCTTTTAAAGAACAGGGTTTATCCTGTAATTTTTTCTTTTGGCGCGGTTTATTTGTTGTCGGCGGTAATTGTCTATCTTTCTCTCGCTCCGGTCGAGGTTAAACCGCCGGGCGGAGTTTACTTTTTTGACAAGGTCCTTCATTCTTTTTGCTATTTTTTCTTATCTTTCATAGTTGTTAACTCTTCTTTGCGGTCAGCAAAGCCGCGTCCGGTTATTTTTGCTTTTTGCTACGCTTTTTCTTTAGGTGCTTTTCTTGAAATTTGTCAATTCTTTGTTGCCTGGCGAGATTTTGAGATCGGCGATATTTTAGCTAATATCATCGGCAGTGGAATAGGGTCTTTGATTACAGTTTATAGAAAAGGATAAAAGAAAAAATGTCTCAGTTCAGCAGTTTGGTCGAAATGCTCGATTATTCCGGCGATAAATATTCTAAACGCACGGCGATAGTTTTTGGAGCAAAATCAGTAACTTACCGTGAACTTAATGTAACCGTTAATCGTTTAGCCCAGGGGTTGTTAACCTTAGGTGTAAAGAAGGATGATCGGATAGCTCTTTGGCTGGCTAATTGTCCCGAGTTTGTTTATTCCTTTTTCGCGGTATTAAAGTTAGGGGCAACGGTCGTGCCGATTAATAGTATGCTCACTCGAGAAGAAACTAAGTTTATAGTCGAAGATTCTCAGAGCTCAGTTCTTATCTGCTCGATTGATAAAGTTGCTAGTTCGGAAAATATAATGGCTCGGGTCGCGAGTTTAAACCAGCTTGTTTCTTTACCGAAACCTCAAGCTAGCGGGGACAATCTAATTGATTTCTATGAGCTGATAAAAAAGAATCGTGAGTTTATCGGTAAAGTTGGACTTGAGAGTGATAGTTTGGCGGAGATAATTTATACTTCCGGCACTACCGGTACACCTAAAGGCGCCTGTTTAACTCACCGGAACCTGCTGACTAATGTTAGTGATTGTTCGCTTATAATAAAAGTTACCAAAGCTGACTGTTTCATTTGTTTGCTGCCGTTGTTTCATTCTTTTGCCAGTACGGTATGCATGATTCTTCCGATATTTAAAGGGGCGAAAATTGTGATTATGCGAACAGTTACTCCTTTTAAACGGGTCCTCAGAACGATCTTTAAGCATCGGGTAACTGTCTTTGCCGCGGTACCGTCAATCTACAGTATCCTTACTTCGCTAAAAGTATCGAAGATCAGTCTATTGATCGCTTTATTTATAAATCCGGTAAGACTCTGTATCTCTGGGGCGGCGGCTTTACCGTATGAGGTCTGGGAAAAATTTGTCAAACGCTTTAGACGCAAGCTTTTACAAGGGTACGGCTTGACCGAGGCTTCGCCGGTAGTTTCTTTAAACCCATTAACCGTTAAAGCTAATCCCCATTCGGTAGGGGTTTTTCTTCCTTCGGTTGAAGGTAAGGTTGTTGATCAAAAAGGAAATATTCTTAAACTCGGCCAAATCGGCGAATTAATTGTTAAGGGCCCAAATGTTATGCAGAGGTATTTCAATAAGGATAAAGAGACCAAGCAAACCTTAAAAGATGGCTGGCTCTATACCGGTGATTTAGCAAAGATCGATGAGCGCGGTTTCCTTTATATTATCGGCCGCCTGAAAGAAATGATTAATGTCCGGGGTTTTAATGTTTATCCCCGGGAGATAGAAGAAGTGCTATATAAACATTCTCAGGTAAAGGAAGCCGCGGTTGTTGGTGTAAATCACAAAAACCGGGGCGAAGTGCCGATTGCTTTTGTGGTTGTTGCCGGAGATATTTCTTGCGGCGAAATAACCCGTTATTTAAGGCAAAATCTTGCCGCTTATAAAGTTCCTTTAAAAATAGTTTATAAGTCTCAGTTGCCGAAGAATAACACTGGTAAAATCTTAAAGCGTGATCTTTATCAAGAGGTCAAAAACACCTTTAGCGCCGACAGTTGACATTTGGTTGGACGTTGATTTAGGTTTCAAATTATAGAGGAGTGAGATGAAAGAACCGTTTAAAATAATTTTTGAGGATGATTACCTGATCGCGGTTAACAAACTGGGAAAACTTTTGGTTCATCCGGCATCAAAAGGCGATGAAAGCACTTTAACCACTGTTTTAGCAAAAAAAATGGGGTATAAGGTCTATCCTTGTCACCGTCTTGACCGGGAGACCACCGGCATCCTTTTGTACGCCAAAGACAAGAAGACTGAACAGTCGATTATGGGGCAATTCAGAAACGGGCTTATTCAAAAAGAGTATTTAGCCTTGGTTAAAGGGCGGATGAAAAAGTTTAAAGGTTTATTGGAAAGTATGATAATCGATAAGCAGGGGGCTCAGCATGGTGAAAAACAAAAAAATGCTAAAACTATATACCGGGTGATTAAGTTTTACGGTGATTTTTCTCTGGTAAAGCTGAGGCCTTTAACCGGCCGGACCCACCAGCTGAGAATCCAATTGGCAGATGTCGGGCATCCTATTTTAGGTGAACGGACTTACGCCTTTGGCCGGGATTTTAAGGTTAAGTTCCGGCGGATCGCTTTACATGCCTGTTTTTTAAGTTTTAACCATCCTTTAAGTTCTGACCGCGTTGATTTAAAAGCTGATTTACCTTATGATATGCAGGAGCTTATCAAATCAAAAACTGATGCCGCCTAGACTCCAAATTATTTTTACAAAAAAAGTGTAACTTTTAGCCAACTTATACGTTAAATGTTATGGAAGAAGAGATGAAAAAAGACGAGGAACTTTATATGGCGTATATGTTGGGGAGTCAAGAATCTTTAGACGAGCTTTTTAAACGGTACAATAAACGAATGTTTAATTATGCTTTACGATTACTGGATAACCGGGCTGACGCTGAAGACGTTGTTGGTGAGTTTTTTTATAAAATAACGTTCAACAAGGATGCTTATAAAGAACAGGCAAAATTTTCAACTTGGGCTTATACCGTTGCCCGAAACCTTTGTCTTGACCGTCTGCGGCAGAGGAAAAAGATTGTATTTTTTTGGACAAAAAGGTCAAACGACAGCCAGGATTATCAGCAGTGGGATATAGCCGATGATTCGAAAAATCCTTCTGAACGGGTTGAAGATTCAGAAGTCGCTTCAATAGTCAAAGCGGCCGTAAACCGGCTTAATGGCTTACAAAAAGAAGCAATAATCCTGAGGGAATACCAGAAGTTATCTTACGACCAGATAAGCGAGGTTTTATCCGTGAGCAAAAGTAAAGTCAAAATTCTAATTTTTCGCGCGCGCAAAAAGTTAGGAAAAACTTTGCTTCCTTTAATTAAGGAGGTGCAGAATGTTTGAGCATCTCAGAATGAAACGGTTGGTTTCTCTTTTTATCGATCGAGAGCTCTCGGAAGAGGAAAATCAGTCGTTCCTTGACCATTTAGGTAAGTGTAAGCGGTGTCAGAAGGAGGTCTTGAGACTAAAGAGTCTTGGCCGGGTTTTAGAGAAATGGAGTGATGAAGATGTTTCCCCGGACATGGAACAAAAGATAAGAAAAAGTTCTGTTGGGGATAGATATAAGGGGGCGGTAGTTATGAAAAAGAAAGATAAACTAATCCTGACTGGAAGTTCGGTAGTTTTAGCTATTCTGGTTATGGCTGTTGGTGCTAAGTTTATGGTTGAGCGGGCCGGAATAGATGTAGTCGTAAAAACAGAAGCGGTTAATGAGAAGAAAGATAAGAGAATCGAAGGTAAACGGTTTGAGTTAGCTGAACCGGTTATTCGTAATCAGTTTGTCTCAACAGAACGCGAATCGTCGCCGAGGGATGTATTGTTTTCTGGAAAAGTCAAACGGGCTGAAAGAGAAAAGGCCGTTCCTTGGGAAGAGATGAAGCGTTCTCACCAGCCTTCCTTTGTAAGGGATTGGAATAGCTCTCGTTTAGCTGATTCTGCCGATTTTAAGGTGAGACCTGGTTATGTTTTGAGTGGAGGTGGTTATATCTTGAGTGAGGGTCTAAATATCTCCTTTTCCTCCCCCAACATAACAGAGACCAGCCGGGAAGCTTATGACCGGATTTATGAGAACCGATTCTTTGATCCGAAAGAGACGCCGGTATCTACTTTTTCAATCGATGTTGATACGGCTTCTTACAGTAACCTTCGCCGTTACATCAAGTCCGGGGTACGTCCGCCAAAAGACGCGGTAAGGATCGAAGAGATGATCAATTATTTCAGTTACGATTACGCTCAACCGAAAGGTGACGACCCATTTTCGATTACGATGGAGCTGGGCAGTTGTCCCTGGAATAAAGGGCATCAGTTAGCTTTAATCGGCATTCAGGGTAAAAAAATCGAAACGAATAATTTACCGCCGTCGAACCTGGTGTTTCTAATTGATGTTTCCGGGTCGATGAATGATTATAATAAGTTACCGTTACTAAAATCGGGGTTTAAGCTTTTAGTAAATCAGCTTCGTCCGGAGGATAAGGTCTCGATCGTAGTTTATGCCGGCGCGGCCGGGGTGGTTTTAGAGTCAACTGCCGGATCGGCAAAACAAGCCATTTTAGAAGCTATTGACCGTCTTAACGCCGGCGGTTCAACCGCAGGCGGGGCGGGAATCTCTTTAGCCTACAAAATAGCCGAGGAGAACTTTGTTTCTGGCGGTAATAACCGGGTGGTTCTTGCTACCGACGGTGATTTTAATGTTGGAGCAAGCAGTAACGCTGAGATGATTCGGCTAATTGAGGAAAAACGTCAAAACAACATTTTTTTGACGGTTTTAGGGCTTGGTACAGGTAACTTACAGGACTCTAAAATGGAACAGATCGCCGATAAAGGTAACGGCAGTTACTATTATGTCGATAGTCTTATGGAAGCTAAGAAAGTGCTGGTTAATGAGTTGGGCGCGACACTTTTTACTATCGCTAAAGACCTAAAGATTCAAATCGAGTTTAATCCGGCCCAGGTTAAAGCTTATCGGCTTATTGGGTATGAAAACCGGATTTTGAATAAAGAAGATTTTAACGATGACGCTAAAGATGCCGGAGAGTTAGGCGCCGGAAGCGCCGTTACAGCTCTTTATGAAATAGTTCCAATTGGTTCAGACGATCAAGTTTTGACTGTTGATCCTTTGAAGTATCAGAAAAAAACTTTAAATCAGAGTTCAGAGATTATGAATGTTAAACTGCGTTACAAAAAACCTGATGAAAATAAGAGTATTTTGCTGGAAAGAGGGGTCTCGGAGTCTGATCTCGGTAAAACGGTAACTGACAATTTTAATTTTGCCAGTTCGGTAGCTGAATTTGGATTGTTGTTAAGAGATTCTGAGTATAAGGCTCAAGCGAGTTTCGATAACCTAAAAAAGCGGGCTCGGGCTTCAAAGTCGAGCGATTATTTTGGCTATCGGGCTGAGTTCATTAGCTTGGTAGAAGAATTTGAGTTATTGAATCCTGTGAAAGAATAGTTTAATCGGACCGTAGTTGCCTCATAATAAAGCGCAGAGAGTCAAAAGGCTCTCTGCGCTTTTATTTTTATCTTGACCTTATCGAAAGCGGTAGTATTATTTTATGTGGAGCTAATTAATTACAGCGGAGGACTAAAATAATGGAAAAAGATGATATCAACAAAAGAAGGTTTATTCGGATCGAGTTTCCCTTTACGGTTCACGTAAATGTCCCTCAAGGGAATATTATTTCTACCTACGTTGAGAATATCAGTGAGGGCGGAATAAAAGTTATTATGAAAGAGGAACTTAAACCTTCAGATTTAGTTGATTTGAAGATCTATGTTAAAGAGACTCCGATTGAATGTAGGGGCCGGGTTGTTTGGGTTGAACCTCGACAAAGCCGGTTTTTAGAAGAAGTTACCTTATATCATACTGGTATTGAGTTACGCGACGTAAACCCAAAAGATTTACCGGTGTTGAAAGAACGGGTTGTTCGCTTGCTTCAGGAAACTAAAGAGAAAGACTGAAACCAAAACTAAGATGGTTGGCTATCTTGCCCTGCCTGGAGAATGACTTTTTGGGTAGGGTTTTTGTTTTTTTAGGTGACGGACAAAAAAAGAAGGGGGCTCTTCACCCCCTGGGGTAGGATATTACCTGTACCCTCATCTTGGTTTTAGTATAACATTCTCATTTATAATTTTTCAAGGTGATGACCATCTTTTTTAGAAAAAAACTTTTTGTTGTTTTTGTTTTCTTTTTGATGAACGGTTATTTAATTTTTTTTTCAGGATTTTCCCAAAATAATCGCGGTACCGATGATTTTGAAGCTGGATTTACCAAGTCGGGTATGGTTAACGGTTATATCTGGCGGGGATTACAGGATTCACAAAAAGAAATATATCTTCTCGGCTATGAAGACGGAGTTGTTAATACCGCGATCTATTATTTACCGGATAGCGAGAAAAAGAATGATGTTTACAGCTTGTTGCCCAGCGCTTTAAAGGGGTTGAGCAAAAAAGATTTAGTAAAAGAAATCGATCTTTTTTATAAACCGGAAGATAACGCCTTGATCCCTGTAGCTTACGTTCTGATTGTTATTCGAAACCGAAACGTCGGGGTCAGCGAAGGGGATATCAGCGGTTATATCGATTATTTGAGGGATCTTTTTAAGCACAACTAACGCTAACTCTGAATGTTACGCTTTCAATTGACAAAGGACTGTAATCGTTTTATTATTAATTGTATGAAAATAAATCATTGTAAGTCTAAGTTATTGTTTTTATCCGCTTTTTTATTCGTTTCGATCGCTTATTCGGAAAATTATCCCTTGGTTCTTGATTCTGCCCGTGGCGGAAAAGCCGGTGAAGATAACAAGTTTTTTACTGAAATATTGAAAGAAGGTTTATCTAATCCTAAGTGGATTAAGCTCGATGAAAACCTTTATCTTGGGCCAAGCAACAAGATTTATAAATATACACCGCAAGAAGGCCTCTTTAAAAGCGAAGGTTCAACGGCTACTGTTGGTGAGTATACCTACGACTCCAGCGGCGCGATAGTTCGCCGAGTCGTTGTTTTACGTGATAACTTCGGTGAAATAACCAAGACTATCGAGTATAGCGGTTACGGTTACGACGATAAAGGAAGGCTTATTTCCTATAATCGTCTTGAGTATGATAGTAATGGCAAATTGCTGACTTGGAATGAATATAGCGGGTATCGGTTTGACGATTCAGGAAAACTACTTGAGTATACTCTCATTAACCGGGATCTTAACGGCGAAATCGTCAATCAGTATGATTATCAGTATAGTTATGATGATGCCGGCCGGCGGGTTGGTTATTCCCGCCAGGATAAAGACCAAAACGGTAACCTTGTAAGCCATCATGATTATGCTTATGACGATTCCGGCAAGCTTGTTCAGTACGACCGGACCGATTATGACAGTTCGGGCAATATAGCCAAAAGTTACGAGTATTCCAACTATAACTACAATTCGTCCGGCCAGAGAATTGGTTATTCCCGTACCGATAAAGATGCAAACGGTAATCGTACCGCATCCTATGATTATGCGTACAACTCTGACGGTAAGTTAGCGAATTCTGTTACAACTTATTATGATGATGCCGGAGGTGTTTCGAAAAGCTATGAGTATTCCGGTTACACTTATAATTCTGACGGTAAAACTCTGGGATATCGACGCACTGACAGAGATGATCAGGGTAACGTTGTAACAGTTTATGATTACTCAAATTACATTTATGACTCTTCCGGTCAGAGAATTGGATATTCGCGTACTGATACCGACTCAAACGGACGGACAGTCGCTTCTTATGATTATCATTATGATTCAAAGGGGCAATTAACTAATTATACTTCAAACGGATATGACGGTGACGGAAATCTTAATAAGGTATCAGAATACAATTACAGTTATGATTCCAGCGGAACAAGGACAGCTTATACCCTAACCCAGAGGACTTCCTCCGGCAATATGATCCTTTCTCAGGATTACCGGTACGATTCTTTAGGCCGAGTGGCTTCTTATACCAGCGCTTCTTATGATGATAACGGCGCCTTAAGTAAAAGCTATGAGTATAGCGGTTATAGCTATGATTCCTCCGGCAATCGCCTGGCTTACACCAGGGTAGATAAAGATTCATCAGGTTTAACTACCGGTCAACACGACTATTCTTATGATTCTTCGGGAAAGTTGTCAAATTATCTTGGAACTTATTATGATGATTCGGGCGCGGTTTCTAAAAGTTATGAATATTCAAATTACAGTTATGATGCTTCGGGAAACCGTTTAGGTTATACCAACACTCTTCGTGACGAAAACAACAATTTAACGGCAGTTTACGACTATTCTTACCGTTCTGACGGTAAACTTACCGGTTACACTCAAGAAAGCTATGCGACCGACGGCAGTCTTCAAAATCGTTATGAATATTCAGATTACAATTACAATTCTGATGGGAAAACTTTAGGTTACACCAGAACTGACAAAGATTCTGACGGCGCGGTCACGAGAAGTTATGAGTACAGTAATTATAGTTACGACGCCTCCGGCACGCGGCTGGGTTATACGGCGACGCTTCGTGACGCAAGCAATAACCTTACAGCGACTTACGATTACTCTTATAATTCTGACGGCAAACTGACCGGTTATAACCAATTAAGCTATGCGAGCGACGGTAGTCTTTCTGCCAGCTATGAGTATTCAAATTATAGCTATAATTCTGAAGGCAAAACTTTAGGTTATATCCGAATCGACAAGGATTCTGACGGCGCGGTTACAAAAAGTTATGAGTACGATAATTATAGCTATAATCAAGACGGGAAAACCTTAGGCTATGTCCGTACCGATAAGGATTCTTCCGGCGCGGTTACGAGGACTTATGCCTACAGCGGTTATACCTATTCAGAATCAGGAAGTACAACCGGATATACAACTAGTGTTACTGGTGCCGCAAACGAATTTTTAAGTTCACGCCGAATTGAGAATATAGAACGTGACGAAAATGGGGCAACAGTTAGTTACGATTATATCGATTATGATTCTTCCGGTAACGTTATTAATACCGGTCAATGGATTAGGTGATGATTATGACAAGGTCTGTTTTAATTGGTTTTATTTGTCTTTTTGTTTTTGGTTTCTCTGGTTGCCGGAAACCGGATAATGTTTTTTTGCTTAACCAGAAAAACAACGCGATTATTGACCAGATTGATAATTTAGAAGACCAAAATCAGCAAAGCCCGGGGGTAGAGATGAATAATCCCTTTGAGTCTGATGTTTATTTCCAGGAAAGCGAAACTTATGAACCGGATAATTTTGACTCGGTAAATATTTTGGAAAGTAATTCGGAAGCTGAACCTATCATTGATTCCGGCGGTTTATTAGAGACTGAATCAGAGTTTAAGGAGCCAGATAACTAAATGATGAAATCTTTTTCTTTGATTGAAGTTGTAATGACGCTTGTTATTTTAGGAATTCTCGCCGCGGTAGCAGTTCCGAAGTTTGTTTCTTTACGCGATGAGGCCGAAAAATCTACGGAAAAAGCGACGGTCGCGGCGATTCAGGAGGGCTTACACCTTTATCATTTGAGTCAGATTGTTGAGTAGACGAGGTTTTGTTTGTACCACGGACTGTTCCCTCACAAACAACAAAATATAAAATTTAACTATGATTGATTTTTTCGATATAAAGATTTATCTCTATCTTCTTGGTATCTTGACGGTTGTAATTATTCCTGTATATCTTTTTTTAGACCGAAAACTTAAACCAACCAGCCTTGTTGCCTTAGTTTACCTATTATTTTTTTATCTTAACAAAAATATCGCCTGGGGCCTGGTAAAACCCTATCATGACAGCCGCCGGGCTTTTGCTAACATAATGATTATCTATAAACAGTGGTTTGTAAATGGCGACCCTATTGGCTGGAACCCTTTCTTGCATGGCGGAGAACCGTTAGCTTTATTTTCCAATATTTTTCTTTGGGCGCCATGGAATGTCTTTTGCTGGGTAAGCAAATATTTAAGTTTGCCGGAATATACTCTCTGGAATTTGTTTCTGATTTTTTTATTTCTTAACTTTTGTACCGGAAGTTTTCTTCTTTTTTATCTGTTATACAAAGAATTAAAACCGGCGCTGTTTTCGCTGCTTTGTCTCGTTTGTAGTACGATGTTTTTTATTA
>JAQTSA010000104.1 GCA_028711575.1 Candidatus Omnitrophota bacterium
TTGGAAAGAAGTCTTACGGAGGATAAGCAAGCTGTCTCCCAGCTGAAAAAGGATTACCCTTTATATTTTATCATTATTAACAAAGATCTCATACTAAAGTAACAGTATGAGAATTATACCAGGAGGCGAAATGAGAAAGGTTTGGTTTTTTATTATTTTTTTTGGGTTTTTTTCTTTGTCAGTATTTGCGTCTCAAGAAGGTGCTTTAAAGTTGTCATCGTTTGTTTTGGAATCGAAAGGGATTGGCGAGTCCGGGCCGGTTTTGGTTAATGGAATTGTCGCTGAGTCAAATAATGTAACGAGTCTTTCGATTAAGGCTTTTGGGAAAGACTACGAGGTTGTAAATGACGAGTTAGCTAAAATTCCTAAGGCTTTTTACAATGGGATTCAATTGTCTTATGAAAAAGGTTATCAAAGTCTTAACGGACGTCAAATATATATAATTTTACAGTCTGGGTTTATTTCCGGTGTTAATAAAAGAGTTTTAATTTCGGTTAGTGAAAATGGCGATATTTCAGTTCGTGAATTAAAGTAATCTTAGTCGCGATTTAATCAAAAAGTGCTGATATATTGTGCTTTAGCATTGGTTTCCTGCAGATTTTCCAAGAAAAAGACCAGCAGAACAAGATTGTCTCTTGATTTTTGAAATTGGTTTTATCCTCACCTTTTTAAGTCTTTTGGCTAATAAAGTTCCCGGCAAAGGATTTAGGCTAAACCCGGTAAAATATACTTAAATTTTAATAAAAAACCTTGCAAGTCCACCGAAAACGAGGGATAATCTTCGCTAAATTTATATTAAGGAATGATATTTTAGCCGAGTCTGAACCGGATTATTGGGGAAACAGTGAATAATAAGAAATATTTTTACTTTGTAACGGCAATTTTGGCAGCTATATTTTTAATTGCTCAGTTTAGTCAAGTCGGGAGAATAGTTTCCTTTATTGAAGTCGATCAAGCAGAAGCCTTATTTAAAATTGAGATTTTAGAAAGCAACCCCAAAAATCAGAGTTTTTTTTGTGTTTCGCTTGAAAATGTAGCTGTGCCGGTTCTTTGCTGTTTGATCTATGATCTTATTAAAGATAATAGCCGAAACTTTTGTCCAAACCAGATAAATTATCAAAAAATCCTCAATCATTCACCGCCTTATCGATACAATTTCATAGCTTAAGCTTATTCTTGCAATCGACCTGTAAATTTTTTTAAAACTAAGGCCAATATTGGTCTATCAAAAAATAATTTCTTTTTAATCTAAGAGGAATATTATGAAAATAAAACAAAAAAAAGTAACCGATATATGGGAATTAATTGTTAAAGAGCCTACAACTATAAGTGCTGACGCGACAGTAAGCGATTTGTTTTCAAAAATGGTAGAAGACCACAAAACTAGGCATGTTTATGTAACTGATAAAAACAAACAAATTGTTGGGTCGGTGCGTTTAAACGATTTGATTGAGTTTATGCTTTGTTATCTTTCGGGATCAAACGATGACTCCTTTAATACTTTTATCGCAAAATACAGCAAAAAAAAAGTTTCGCAAATTATGCTGAAACAGTTTGTCTGTCTTAAAATGGAAACTGGAATCCAAGATATGATATCAACAATGCTGGTTAATCGGGTGAGCGAACTTCCGGTTGTTGACGAAAATAGAAAAATTGTCGGCGAGGCTAACCTTTTAGAGTTCATTAAGTTCTTAGCGGATAGTCAGAGCTTAATTAAAAATAATGCAGTTAAAAATGAAGATCATTGAGCAACTTAAAAAATATATTAATCCCGATGTAATTGTTCTTAATCTTAAACCGGGGACAAAAGCTGAGGTTTTATCGCAGATTATTGACCCGCTTTATCAGCTATCACCTGATTCTGCCGGGTTGGTATCTAAACCGGTTGCTTTTTCGGCAATTATGGATCGTGAAAATTTACAGTCAACGGCTGTTGGCGAAGGGAAAGCTTTTCCTCATGCTCGAATTGACGGTTGGGCAAAGTTTGCTGTCTGCGTAGGTTATTCAGCCCAAGGCCTTGATTTTGATAGTATTGACGGCCGGCCGGTGCATTTTATCTGTGTAATGTTCTCTTCAAAGGAGGACCCTTATCTAATATTAAAGGCGATGTCGAGTATAATAAAATTCATGGCTGAACTGGAGAAGCCAGGAGCTAGTATTGACGATTGGCCAAAATTGGAAAGGTCTTCTTTATCGTTACAAAATAAACAAGAGACAACCCGGATTGTTCTGGCTCACGAAATAATGATGCCGCTGAAAATTATTGTTGGTATTGATGATCCGTTGTCTGAAGTGGTTAGGCTTATGCATCTTGAAAAAATAGATGTTTTGCCGGTTGTTGACGAAAACAAAAAACTCAAAGGCCAAATTTCTTGTTACGATATATTCTCTCATGAGGTTCCGGAATTCTTTAGGCAGTTGCATACTGTGTCCTTTGTTAGGAACTTTGATCCATTTGAAAATTATTTCAAGCTAAAAAAAGACCTTAAGGTTCGTGACTATCTGAAAAACGGCTGTGTTACTATAGATTATAAATCCACTTTAGTTGAAATTATATTTCTTCTGGGAATAAAAGGAAATCCGCGGCTTTTTGTTATACAAGATGAGAAGCTAGTGGGGATTATTGACCAATTTTCTGTTTTGGACCGAATTTTATTTTTTTAGGCTTAGATCTTATCGGTTTAACGATAGTTGCTGCTAATATTAAGGAGAAGTGATGATAATTGCAATTTTGATTTTTGTTGCGGTTTACATTCTGATTTTAACTGAAAAAATTGATAAAACGATAATAGCTATGTTTGGTGCTTTTGCGATGATGATAACCGGTGTATTGCCGTATGAGATAGCGGTTAAAGCTATTGATTTCAACGTTATTTTTCTTTTGACGGGAATGATGATTTGCGTTTCTGTTTTATCGAAGACAGGCTTTTTTGAGTGGGTGGCGATATCAGTAGCTAAGCTTACAAGAGGCAACCCTCTGCTTATTTTAGTTTTTTTTACTAGCTTAACGGCTTTTTTATCGGCATTTTTAGATAATGTTACGACGATGATTCTTTTGGCTCCGGTAACAATTCTTGTCGCTCAGCTTCTAGAAATTTCAGCAATACCGTTTTTAATTTTGGAAGCTATAGCTTCAAATATTGGAGGAGCGGCAACCTTAATTGGTGATCCGCCGAACATTATTATCGGTTCAAAAGCTAATTTGAGTTTTAACGATTTTTTGTTTAATCTTGGACCGGTAATTTTTATTGTTTTTGGAGCTTTTTTAGTGACAGTCTTTTTTATCTTCAGGAAAAGATGGAGCTTATCTGAAAATATAAAAAAACGGGTAATTGAGTCTGTACCAAGGCTTGCGATAGTTGATAAAAAAAGGATGATCAAAGCTTTATTGGTTTTATCTTTGGTTTTTATAGGATTTTTTTTCCATGATACTTTAAATTTAAGGCCGGGAATAATAGCGATTGTTGGCGGTATGCTTATGTTGATAATCTGTAAGTCGGGTATTGACGAGAATTTAATGAAGGTAGAGTGGGCAGTTATTTTTTTCTTTATTGGCCTTTTTATGGTCATTGCCGGGCTGGAACATCAGGGTGTGCTGGAACTTTTTGCTAAAACTATTTTGAGGTTGTCAGGAGATAACCTTTTTTTTATTACGGCTCTTGTTCTTTGCTCCAGCGCTGTTCTTTCGGCTTTTTTAGATAATATTCCTTTTGTTATGACGATGATCCCGGTAATTCAGGATATCGTCAATCAATTTGCCTTGCAGCAACAGATAACCAGCCCGGAAATTATCCATTTTAAAATTGGATATCCTTTGTGGTGGGCTTTAGCGCTTGGGGCTTGTCTTGGCGGTAACGGTTCTTTGATTGGAGCATCGGCAAACGTTCTTGTTGCTAAAATTGGCGAGAAAAATAGAAATCGAATAACTTTTATCCGATTTTTTAAATATGGATTTCCCTTAATGGTTGAATCAATTATTATCTGTTTAGGGTATCTTTGGCTGAGGTATTTTTTTCTGGCTAAAGTTTAGTCTTGACTTTTTTCTTTATAAGAAAAAGAAAAAATCTTTACAAACGAACTAAAATGCTTTAGTTTAGTTTTAGTATTTAAAACTCTTAATCAAAGGATCGACAATGAGATTGTTTCTAAGCTGTTTTCTGGCACTTTTGGCTTTAATTAATCCGATAAGTAAAATTTTTTTCCTTATTACTTTGACCAAAAAAGGCAGCGGTATTTCGCTTGTCAAAATATCGATTCAGGCAACGGCGATTGCCCTGTTCATTCTTTTGTCATTTGCTGTTTTAGGAAATTTTATCCTGAACAATATTTTTCATGTTGATATTTATGCTCTAAAAATAGTTGGTGGGATGGTTCTTCTCCAACGCGGTTTTCTGGCTTTAAATAAAGGAGTTTTTTTTGATATTAAATCAATGAAACGGCTAGAGGAAATTTCAATTGTCCCGTTATCTTCACCGATGATTGCCGGACCGGCAACGATTGCTGCGGCAGTATCTTTTCATACCCAGTTTGGCGTTGGTGTAACTAACTTCGCTATCGTGGCAGCGTTGTTGGTTAATCTTTTAGCGATGCTGCTTTCCCGGCCGATAAACAAAATTTTATCCCGGTTTCATCTCGTTGGCGCCTTGATTAGGATTACCGGGCTGATTGTTTCTGCGATTGGGGCACAAATGATATTAGGCGGTATTGAAGAATATATTTATGTTCTTAAAAACTAATGAATTTTTTATAAACCCTTCCTGATAGAGATACTTCCCGTAAAAAAATATAGTTTGAGTTTTAGAAGAATGTCACTTTTTTGTCGATTATTTAAAAAACTTTCTAATAAATTATGTTTTAACCGAAATGTTATTTTATAACACTATATTTGCTTGAAGGCTCATTTTTTAGCGGTATAATTAAAACTGTCAGGTACCTTTAAAAATTGTGCCAAAAAGGAGGGTTTATGAAAGTAAGCTGTCGATATCTGTTGGTTTTTTTTGTCCTTTTTTTAGTTGTTACTTTTGGTTATGTTTTTCCTCAAGGGTTTCGTGAGAAACTTCAACAAAAAATTGAGGGTAATTCTTTACAGTTTCAACAAAGCTATCCGCCCTCATTTAAAGATAGTAAAAATTCTAAGCTCGATAGACCACGTCTTGATAAAGCGAAGGGTGAGTCTTATTCGTATCGAGCTGATACACTCAGCGTGTCGCAAGAGTATTCTGATCCTTTGTCATCTTATGCGATATATAAGACGGATTATCGGGCTGAGTTGGAAGATAATGTCGTTACTGTAACCGGCAATGTTATATTTGAGGTGTTTCAGACAGACGGATGGACTCAAATACCTTTAGTGAGCAGTCAGGTCGGGTTGATTGACGCTAAAGTCAATCGTGGTACTTCCTATATCATTATGCGCGGCGATAAATATTACCTTATGGTTGATAAGCCCGGCCGTTACACATTGAATATCGATTTTCTCATTAAAGCTAAACGTGAGCGGGAATACGGCCCGGGAAGTTTTAGTTTTGATACTGTCCCGGCTCCGATATCTCAGTTTGAGTTTACAATCGCTGAATCTGATTTACAGGTTTTTGTTGAGCCTTCAATAAAAGTTGAGCAAAAACAGCAGCAGGATAAGACTGTGGCTTGGGCGGTTATGCCGAATACCAGTTCAGTTTCTGTCCGTTGGAGTAAGGCTTTGCCGAAAGACGAAATTGTTCCGGTTAAACTTGAGCCTAAGCTTTATGCTGATACCGCGACCTATGTTTCTATCGGTGAAGGAGTGATGAAATGCGAAACGAACATAAACTATTCTATCTTACAGTCGGAAGTTTCGACATTTAGAATTTATTTACCAAACGAAGTAAATCTGCTTAATGTCAGTGGTAGTCAGTTACGTGACTGGAAAGTCAGTCAACAAAAGAATGAACAAGTCTTAGATGTCTTTCTTAATTATGGTATTAAAGGCAACTATCCTTTAACCTTAGTTTATGAGCGAAGTATCGGTGAGGGGTCGCAAGTAACTTCAGTCGCTGCCGTTAAAATCGGCGGAGTTGAAAGGGAAAACGGCTATATTGGAATCGCTGCCAGCACTAATGTCGAACTAAAGACGAATAAGATCGATAGAGTTACGGTTATTGATACTAAAGAGTTACCGCAAACGATTTGGAGCCGGTCGGTTAATCCGATTCTATTGGCGTTTAAGTATTTAGGACACCCATTTGATATAACTATCGATGTTACTCGTCACCAAGAGTTACCGGTTTTAGTGGCGGCGGTAGATTCAGCCGAATATATCGCTCTTTATACCGAAGAAGGTAAAGTTTTAACGAAAGCGACTTATAAGGTCCGTAACAATGTTAAACAGTTTTTAAGGCTGGTCCTTCCTCCTAAAGCTACTTTATGGAGCGCTTTTGTCAGCGGTAAACCGGTTAAACCGGCAATTGATAAAGAGGGTAACGTGCTTATTCCTTTAGAAAAATCACAACTTCAAGGTGAGGATCTACGACA
>JAQTSA010000105.1 GCA_028711575.1 Candidatus Omnitrophota bacterium
CGGATAAATCGAATATATGGTTGAAAATAAAAAAATAAACATATGGCCGCGCTAATTGCTGGAGTTAATCATAATCGGCAACAGGCTTTACTTAGTTGTTGTAACAATCGAAGGCTGAATCCGATTACCGGCAACCAATTTCCTGCCAGGTCCAGGCCGACAGCCGGCCTGGTTTTTATTGTCAGCAGTTAAATATTTTTTGTTCTAAGTTTTATTTTTGTTCTTGACAATATAAGCCTTTTTGTTATAGTTTTAATCAGAACAACGGCGTTCAAATATGAGCGCCGTTTTCTTTTTTTACAGATAAAAGCTATGAGTAAGTATATATTTATTACAGGCGGAGTGGTTTCTAGTTTGGGTAAAGGTATCGCCTCAGCCGCTATCGGCAACCTCCTTGAATCCCGCGGCCTTAAGGTCTCAATCATTAAGTGTGACCCCTACATCAATGTTGACCCGGGAACGATGAACCCCTTTCAGCACGGTGAAGTTTATGTTACTGATGATGGCGCTGAAACCGATCTTGACCTTGGCCACTACGAACGGTTTACCAATGCCAAACTTACTAAAGACAATAATATAACTACCGGCAAAATTTATTATTCAGTTATTACTAAAGAACGAAAAGGTGATTATCTCGGCAAAACTGTTCAAATCATCCCTCATATAACTGATGAAATAAAAAATAATATTAAAAAAGTTTCCTTTTCTCAAAAAGCCGACGTTATAATTGTTGAGATCGGCGGAACCGTCGGTGACATTGAGGGCTTACCTTTTTTAGAGGCGATCAGACAGCTTCGATTAGAGTTGGGACGTGACTATGCCGTTAATATTCATTTAACTCTTGTGCCTTACATAAAAACTGCCGGAGAAATTAAAACCAAACCTACTCAACATAGCGTGGCCGCGCTGCGTCAAATTGGAATTACTCCCGACATTATTCTTTGCCGGGCCGAAAAAAAGTTAAGTAAAGAAGCCCGGGAAAAAATAGCTCTTTTTTGCAGTGTTGACATTGACGCCGTAGTTACCGCTGTTGATGTCAAAAGTATCTATGAAGCGCCCATTGCTTACCGTAAAGAGGGCCTTGATAAACTGATTTTAAGGTTGCTTAATGTTAAGCGCCCGGATAAGGCCCCCTTGGAATGGGAGGAAGCGGTCGTTAACAAAATTAAAAAACCAAAATATAAAGTCGAAATCGCGGTTGTCGGAAAATATATTACCTTACAGGACGCCTATAAGTCTATTTATGAGGCTTTGACTCATGGGGCAATTGCGAACGAAACAAAGCTTGTTATTAAACGCGTTGATTCTGAAGATATCACCAAACGCGGTGCTGATAAGTATTTAAAAGGGGTCAAGGGTATTTTAGTGCCTGGCGGATTTGGCCCGCGCGGTATCGAAGGGAAAATCCAAGCGGCCCAGTATGCCCGGGAAAATGGCATACCTTATTTCGGTATTTGTTTAGGCATGCAGATCGCGGTTATTGAGTTTGCCCGAAACGTTTGTGGGATGAAAAAAGCTCATTCCACGGAATTTAGCCTTGATACCAAGTATCCGGTGATAAGTCTTTTGGAAGAACAAAAAAAAGTCAAAGTTAAAGGCGCTTCAATGCGCCTTGGGGCTTACGCTTGCCGGGTAAAAAAGGGGACAAACGCTTTTTCTGCCTATCAAAAAGAAAGAGTTGATGAACGTCACCGCCATCGTTACGAATTTAATAATGAGTATCGTGACGTGATGAAAAAAGATAACTTCGTGTTTTCGGGTATTAACCCAAAAAGTAATTTAGTTGAAATTGTCGAGATAAAAGATCATCCTTGGTATCTGGCCTGTCAGTTTCATCCCGAGTTTCAATCAAAACCTAATAAAGCGCACCCCTTATTTCGCGACTTTGTTAAAGCTGCCCTTTCAATAGAATAGAATCCTTTTTAAAGTTTCTTTACATCTCTTTAAATATTTAAGATAATATTTGGCGCTGGCTGATACTCTGATAAATAAATATGGATAAGACAAAAATAACTATTATTGGTGCCGGTGTTATTGGCCTGGCTTGCGCTTATGAGCTTTCTAAAAGTTATGACGATATAGTGGTCTTAGACCGTCATCCTTGTTTTGGCCAAGAAGCAAGTTCCCGCAACTCTGAGGTTATACATTCCGGACTTTATTATCCAAAAGATTCATTAAAATCTAAAACCTGTATTGAAGGCAATACCTTAATTTATGAGTTTTGTGTTAAAAATAAGGTCAGCTTTAAAAAAACGGGTAAACTTGTTGTTGCTACTAATCAAAGCGAAATTGAAAAAATTGAACAGTTATATGAAAATGCCGCCGATTGCGGTGTTAAAAATTTAGTTTGGGCTGATCAGGCCCTGATTAAAAGTAAAGCCCCTCAAATAAGGACCAAAAAGGCTTTTTTTTCTCCCGATAGCGGGTTAATTGATACCCATGGGTTTATGAAGGCTTTGTATCTAGCTGCAAAGAGTAGAAGCGCTGTCTTTTCTTTTTCCAGTCAAGTCGTTGGAGTGAAAGTAAAAAAAGGTTTTTATGAGATAACAGTTGCTGATTCCGGCAATAACCTTTTTTCTTTTCAAAGCGAAATAGTAATTAACGCTTGCGGCTTAAATTCCGATAAGCTTGCCGGAATGTTTGGGATAAATGACGATGATTATTCTATCGATTATTGTAAGGGACAGTATTTCCGGATAAAAGCGCCGGAAAAATTTAAGGTTAAATGTCCGGTTTATCCGCCGGCGACAGAGATTAGTTTAGGAATACATCTTACTCCTGATTTATCTTCCGGCCTGCGCTTGGGGCCTGACGCTTTTTATGTAGATGAAATTGATTATAATCCGGACTTATCTGCCCGTGACACTTTTTTTAGGTCGGTAAAAAGTTTTTTACCGGCTTTGTTAGCTGATGATCTCATACCGGATACTTCAGGAATAAGGGCGAAACTTCAAAGCCAGGGTCAAGGCCCGCGCGACTTTATCATAAAATCGGAAAGTTTAAGGAATCAGCCTAACCTTATCAACTGCATTGGCATTGAATCTCCCGGGTTTACGGCATCACTCTCAATTGCGAAGTTAGTTGGAACCCTTTTGTAATTAGCTAAATGGTATGGTAAGATATTTTGTGCTTAATGACCGATAAGTTTAATCTTATGTACAAGGACTATATCTTCCATTCTTTAACTCAGTCAGTTTGTCCAGTCTGTTTAGCTGTTCTTTCGGCTAAAGTAATCATAAAAGATAATCGGGTATATATTTCAAGAAACTGTCCTGACCATGGCGAAATGATTTCTTTGTTGGAAGAAGATGCTTCTTATTATCTCAACCGTTACTCTTTCGATAAACCAGGCACTAAATCAAAAGTTAATACGCCGGTTTTAAAGGGTTGTCCTTATGATTGCGGGTTATGCTTAAGCCATGAACAGCATACCTGTATTGGGTTAATTGAGGTGACTGACAACTGTGACTTAAATTGCCCGGTCTGTTACGCTAATGGCCGAAGCAACAGCGCTTTTCTTGATCTGCATACAATATCAAAAATGATGGATTTTTATCAAGATTCTGAAAACCAAAAGGCAGAAATATTACAAATCAGCGGCGGTGAGCCGACAACTCATCCGGAAATAATAAAAATTATTGAGCTTGCTCGCAGTAAACGGTTTAAGTATGTAATGATCAATACCAACGGGTTAAGGATTTCAGCCGATACCCGGTTTCTTGAGACGTTAAGCCGTTTTAAATCCGGGTTTGAAGTTTATTTGCAGTTTGACGGGTTTTTAGCTGAGACCCACAACCATTTAAGAGGGAGGGACTTAAATT
Organism: Candidatus Omnitrophota bacterium; assembly: GCA_028711575.1. Classification (GTDB taxonomy): domain Bacteria; phylum Omnitrophota; class Gorgyraeia; order Duberdicusellales; family 4484-171; genus JAQTSA01. The sequence goes on from JAQTSA010000105.1 coordinate 3,822, forward strand.
TAATAAAAAAACAGGCTGTTAAGAATTTATCCGATTACAAAATACCAATGACCATTGTTACTTCGGTTCAGAAAGGTATTAACGATAAAGAGCTAGGCGATATAGTAAAGTTTGCGATGACGACAAAATATGTCCGAGGCATAAACTTTCAGCCGGTGTCTTATTTTGGCCGAATAAAGTTGCCTTATACTGATGACCGGATAACCTTGACCGGAATTTTGAGGCGAATTGAGAAACAGACTCAATCGATGGTAAAATTTGATGATTTTATTCCTTTGCCCTGTAACGTTGACCGGGTCGCGGTTAACTATATGTATCGAGAAGGCGAAAAGTTCATGCCGCTTGCGAGAAACACAAAAATAAAGAAACATTTGCCTTACATAAAGAATACGTTTGCTTTTGATATTGAAGATGTTTTAAAACAAACCGCCCAAGGGTTGTTGCGCGGCGAAGTTTGCGAATGCCTGAGTTTCTTAAAAGATTTTTTGCCAAAAAGCGCTCTTTTCAATACCTTAAAGTCAAAACAAAAAAAAGTAGATTATGTTAATGAAAATACGTTTAGGATCAGTGTTACGTCGTTTGTCGATAAGTATAACTGCGACTTAAAGGCTTTAAAGAAAGAATGTGTTCATATTATAACCCCGGATTTAAGGCGAATACCTTTTTCGGCTTATAATATGTTTTACCGGGAAAAAAATGAAAAATAGAATAGACGAGTTTCTGGCGCTTGTTAAGACTGGGGCCGGTCGGTTTGAATTAGGCGTAACCCTTATTATTGGTCTTTGCATTCTGTTTATGTTTTTAGCTATTTTAATTAATTTTGTTGAGTCGAAAAAAAATGCCAAACCCGTTAAAGAGAAGAAAAGCGTTGTCGCGACTTTTAGCATGACCCTTTTCTTTATTGGCTTTTATTTGTTGCTTCGGTTTAATCTTGGCGTCTTACCGATTAATAATATTTGGACTAGGGTTGTTTTAGCTTTAGCCGGGGTTTCAATGGTAGCCTTTGGCACTTTCGTTAACATTAAAAGCCGCTTAACTCTAAGCCAAAACTGGTCTGACCAGATTAAAATATACCAAAACCATAGTCTAGTAAAAAGCGGTTTTTTCGCGATGGTTCGTCACCCATTATACTCATCGTTAATGCTTATGTTTTATGGTGCTAGTCTTGTCTATTTAAATTTCTTTGCTTTTTTGGCAAACGGCTTTATCTTTATTCCTTTTATGTATTACCGGGCGAAACAGGAAGAAAAACTTTTAATTGAAAGGTTTCCCGAGTATTCTGAATATAGACGAAACACTGGTATGTTTTTCCCAAAACTAAAATAAGGTTTTAGGTTTGGGTAATTCCAGGTAAAGACAACTTTTTATTGTTAAAATTGGAGGTAGGCTATGATTTTTAAATCTAAACCGGTTCAAATATCAAAACACGCTTTTTGGTTCTGCAAATATTCAGTCGCTCTTCTTTTGTGGATCGCTTTGGTCTTTAAATCAAAAGAGCTTATCGTTGTTAGTTTTCTGGTTTTGCTTTTTTCGGCGATTTTTAAGATTCGTCAGGCGCCATTGGTAGTTTTATATACATATACACTTGGTAAAATAATTCAGTCGCCGAAAGAAACTCTCGATGAGTACGGCATGCGTTTTGCTCATAGTTTAGGCGCCTTATTGAATTTTATCTGTTTGCTTCTTTTGTATTATGGAAACTTTCGCTTGGGATGGGTATTTGTCTTTTTTGTCGCCTTAGCTAAGACTTCAGGCGCTTTAGGTTATTGCGGCGGGCTGAAACTCTATAATTGCCTGTCAAAAGGCGGCTGCTGCAGTTTTTTAAGTAAAAAAAATAATGGTTGATACTCATCTTTACCCTGATAATTGGGGCGTTCGGCCGATCCTTCTTAGAATTTTTGGGATAGGGGTATCGTCATACTCTTTTTTTGTTTTAATTGGTTTATTAGTTGGTGTGTTTGTTTATTGTTACGAAGCTAAAAGGAACAGACAGCAAACTGAAAACAGCTTTTATATTTTTGTTGCCGCTCTTTTTGGCGGCATTTTAGGGGCAAAAATACCGGTTTGGATTATGAACTATCGGGAAATCATATCAAGTTTTCCCGATTTGGGGCCTTTTTTCTCGGGCCGGACAGTAGTTGGCGGACTGATCGGTGGGACAATCTCGGTTAAGATCGTAAAAAGAATCTTAAAGATCAAGGAGAAGAGAGGTAATCTTTTCGCTCCGGCGATAGCTTTAGGCCTTTCGATTGGCCGGATCGGCTGTTTTTTGAGAGGATGTTGTTATGGTAAAATCAGCCTTTTGCCCTTGCCTTGGGCGGTAGATTTTGGTGATGGGCTGTTGCGTCACCCGACTCAAGTTTATGAATCTTTTTTTTGTTTGTTGCTCTTTGGTCATTTGACTTATCTAAAAAGAAAAGTAACTGAACCGGGACGGCTTTTTGTAATATTTTTAAACTATTATTTTTCTTTTCGTTTTTTCGTAGAGTTCATTCGGGTTGAACCGGTTGTTTTTTTCCGGTTAACCGGTTTTCAGATTGTGTCTTTGCTGGTGTTGGTTTATCTAAATAGGGGTTTGCTCACTCGTTATCGGAAGCTTAATCTAATCAGAGGAGGATGTTGATGAGTGGTTATTACGTTAATCGTAGCAGGAAAATCATTGATTTTTTAATC
>JAQTSA010000106.1 GCA_028711575.1 Candidatus Omnitrophota bacterium
CGTAAGTTAGCTTCTATTATCTACTCTATGTTAAAGAACGATTCAATTTATGATATTACTCGTTTGGCTGTCGTTTAACTGTTCATTTGTTCTTTGAAAATTTATCTTTACTTCTTATAGTATGTCTAAATAAACAGCAAAGGTGAATTATCATCGTTTTTCAGTCGGTAGTAAAACCTATCCAATACTTAGAACAAAAAAATAAAAAGTTTGGATAAAACACCTAGTTTTTTTATTTTTGAACTAGCTGCTTGGGCTAATCTATAAATCCTACGGCAAAACTACCAGATGACCGTAATTTCTGATTCGCAAAATGTATGAGCAAAACCTTGACAGTGGTTTTAGCTTAAGTTTTAGGCTTGAATTTGTTTATCACGATGATTTGTTAACTTTGTTTAAAAAATTTTTTTTCAACTTTGCCGAGGTTTTTAAAGGCTTTTTTATGTTTTTATGATTTTTCTCTCAGTAAACCTATTTGGTAATTCTTTTTTGATTTTTTTTAGGCGATTTTTTTAGGCGATAAGCTTTTTCAGCAAAACGTTGGAATTATGATATAATAAAAAGCAATTTTTTACCAAAAAGAAAAGAGGTGACAATTTAAAATATGGGATTTGGAAATAAAAAAAAAGATAAAAAAACGAGAAAACAGCTTATTACTGAGATCGAGCTTTTAGAAAAAAAGTTGTCTTTATCTCAAAATGCAGATTGTCGACAAGATGATCGGGTCTATCTGGAGAGGGAAAAACGCTTATCGCGCAGCTTGAGGGAAAGAGTTAAAGAACTTAATTGTTTTTATGAGCTGTTTAAACTTGCTGAATCATCGGAGATATCATTATCTGATATCCTGAGTAAAGCGGTAAATTTATTGCCTCAGAGTTGGCAGTATTCTGATATAACTTGTGCCCGGATATTGTTGAGAGGCCGGGAATTTAAGACAACTAATTTTAGGAAGACAAAATGGCGTCAGTTCGCTGAGATGAAAATTTTTAATAAAACAGCGGGTTGTGTCGAGGTTTTTTATCTTAAAAAGAAATCTCTCGAAGATGAAGGCCCTTTCTTGAAAGAAGAAAGATCTTTGATTAACTCAATCGCTCAGTGGTTGGGTGAAATTGTTGAACGTAAAACTATCGAAGGCAGTTTAAAACAATCTGAAGCTAAATTACGTGAACAAAATTTATCCTTAGAACAAAAAAATATTGCCTTACGGGAAATTGTGGCCCAGATAGAGGTAGAGAAAAATAAACTTAAAAAGGATATAATGTCTAATCTGAATTGGATAATATTTCCTATCCTTGAGAAACTTAAAGTTAAAAACGACAATGACAAATACATAGAATTACTTAGAGCGCAATTAAAAGAGTTAACGTCTTCCTTTGGCTACGAAATAACCAAAACAAGCATTAAATTGACGCCTAGGGAAATTGAGATCTGTAATATGATAAAAGCGAGCATTGGAACTAAGGGAATTGCTTCTCTTCTGAATATCTCGCCCCAAACGGTAGAAAAACACCGGAAAAATATAAGGAAAAAACTTAAATTACCCAGCAAAAAACCTAATCTCGCCTATTTTTTCCATCAATTATAGGAATTTATAAATGATAACTTACATAAATGGGTATTTTTAATGCCCATTTATGTAACCACAAAAGCCCTGTTGTTTTTATTCGGCCTGAATATATAATAAAAATTTATTCTGTAGACCAAATATTATCAATAAAATAAGGAGTTTGAGATGGAAAAAATAGTTAAAGAATTTCTCGCTAAGGTTGCTGCTAAAAATCCGGAAGAAGTCGAATTCCAGCAAGCAGTGAGAGAGGTTGTTGAGTCGCTAGTGCCTTTTATGGAAGAAAATCCTAAGTATAAAAAAGAAAAAATTTTGGAGAGGATTATTGAACCGGAAAGAACTATAATGTTTCGTGTTCCCTGGATTGATGATAAGGGTGAAATTAATATCAATCGCGGTTATCGTGTCGAGATGAACAGCGCTTTAGGGCCGTATAAGGGCGGTATTCGTTTTCATCCAAATGTAAATTTAGGAATCCTAAAATTCTTAGCCTTTGAACAAGTGTTTAAAAACAGCCTGACAACATTGCCTTTGGGCGGTGGTAAAGGCGGAGCTGATTTTGATCCTAAAGGTAAAAGCGATAATGAAGTGATGAGGTTTTGTCAAAGTTTTATGACAGAACTTCAGCGTCATATAGGGGCAAATACCGACGTTCCAGCCGGAGATATCGGTGTAGGGGCGCGGGAAATTGGATATATGTTTGGGCAATATAAAAGATTGAGGAATGAATTTACCGGGGTGCTTACTGGTAAAGGTCTAAATTGGGGCGGCAGTTTAGTTCGGCCGGAGGCGACTGGGTACGGCTGTGTTTATTTTGTCGAGGAGATGCTAAAGACAAAGGGCGATTCTCTTAAAGGAAAGACCTGTGCGGTATCTGGGTCGGGTAATGTGGCCCAATACACGGTTCAAAAACTTCTGGAGTTGGGAGCGAAAGTGGTTACTTTGTCAGACTCCAATGGGTTTATTTACCATGAGAATGGCCTTGATCATAAAGAACTGCAATGTGTGATTGATTTGAAAAATGTCAAGCGCGGCCGGATAAAAGAGTGTGCTAAACAATTTAATTGTAGTTATTATGAGAGCAAAAATCCCTGGGGAGTTAAGTGTGATATCGCTTTTCCCAGCGCTACTCAAAATGAAATAAGCGGCGCTGATGCCAGGGAGTTGGTCAAAAATGGCTGTATAGCTGTTGGTGAAGGTGCCAATATGCCGACAACTCCTGAAGGTGTTAAAGTGTTTCAAAAAGCTAAAGTTTTGTATGCTCCGGGTAAAGCGGCCAATGCTGGTGGTGTTGCTACTTCTGGTTTAGAAATGAGTCAAAATAGCATGCGAATTTCCTGGTCGCGCCAGGAAGTCGATGCTAAGTTGCGTCAAATTATGGTGTTAATCCATGAAAACTGTATTAGATACGGCGGTAACCGGGATGGATATGTCGATTATGTCAAAGGAGCAAATATCGCTGGTTTTGTGAAAGTGGCTGATGCCATGATAGATCAGGGGTTGGTCTAAAAAACGAGGTTAGTAATGATTCTAGCAGAGACGGATCTCTCCAGCGCGGTAAAGAAAATTGAAGATTTATTTAATTTGAGCCGGGACATCTTTTTTGATCGTTACCTGGGAGATATTTTAAAGCTTAGATCTGTTGTCTATAATCAGATAGATAAATTTTCCGCTAATTCAGCCGTTCAGATAGATCGGGAACTGATTGACAAACATATTGCTGATCTCATAAAAAAAACAGAGATGATGGTTCGTGGTAAGGTCGCTGAAGAGTATTTGTCTTCTCAGGCTGAGGCTGAAACCGCAAAAAATATTTTAATCAAAAAATTTGGTTTTAGAGAAAATGCTGCTATGAAAAAGATAGACAATGAAAGCTATAGATCCTGTCAGTCAGTCAGTGAAGTCAGTAAGCTGATAACAGTAGCGAGTGATTTTGTTGTGAATAGTAAAAATAAAAAAAAGGCAGCGAATGATTGATGATCAGAAATGGAACGATGAACTCAATAAAGAATGTGGAATAAGTTTCTCTTCTGGAAGCAAAGAAGATCCGGATATGTTTAGGGCTGTAGCTAAAACTATTGTTGGGGATGTCGGAAAAACTTTAGAAGAAACCTGGGCTTTATGGGAGTTAGATTCGGATTCGGATCAAATTAGAGAAAATTTCCATTTATTAAAACAGCGGTTGGCCTATCTTTTTAAGTTTTGCGAAGGAAAAGTCTAAGATCGGTATTTATTATCCTTTTAGCTATCGGATGGTCTTTTTTATCGGGATGTAATGTATAAAATAATTAAAAAAAAACAACTAAATTCCCAGGTTTTTCTCATTGAATTTGAAGCTGAAGATTTAGCTCTTGCCGCTAATCCGGGACAATTTGTGATATTGCGGGTAGATGAGTTCGCTGAAAGGTTTCCTCTTACACTATATGATTTTAATCCCAAAACTGGAACAATAACCGTAGTTTGTCAGGCTATAGGCGTAAGTACTAAAAAGCTTTGCGCTTTATCTGAAGGAGATTCTGTCGTTGATATCGCTGGTCCTTTAGGCCGGGCTGAGCCGGTTTGTGATATCGGTAAGGTGATTTTTATCGGTGGCGGCGTTGGCACGGCAGAGGTGTACCCTATCGCTAAGGCGATGAAAAGGGCCGGCAATGATGTCACCGTTATAATTGGTTTTAGGACAAAAGATCTTGTTATTTGCGAGCAGGAAATAAATAGTGTTTGTGATAATTTATATGTATCTACCGATGACGGGTCTTATGGGCGAAGAGGCTTTGTTACTGATATCTTAAGCGAGCTTTTAGAGACGGAGCCATATGATTTGGTTTATGCGATAGGCCCGATTATTATGATGAAGATGGTCTCGGCTGTAACTAAGCTTAAAGCATTAAAAACAATCGTATCTTTGAATTCTATAATGATCGATGGCACGGGTATGTGCGGCGGTTGTCGAATTAAATATAATGGCCAGGCAAAATTTACTTGTGTTGATGGACCATCCTTTGACGGTCATTTGGTTGATTATGATGATGTCTTGTTGCGCCAAGGCAGGTTTAAGGATAAAGAAGACGAGGGCAATAAACATTATGAACATAATTGCCGAATAGGGTTAAAAAAAGATAAAGGCTGTTAGAATGAGAGAGCAGGATCCAAAAGATCGAATAAATAATTTTAATGAAGTTCCCTATGGCTATGATGAAGATGAGGCGGTCACTGAAGCTTTAAGATGCTTGCAATGTAAAAATCCGCCTTGTGTTAAAGGCTGCCCGGCTGAGATTGATATTCCCCGGTTTATCAAAGCGATCAGGGAAAGACGTTTTAGTCAAGCTAATGAAATCATACGGGAAACCAATAATTTACCGGCTGTTTGCGGAAGGGTTTGTCCTCAGGAAGATCAATGTGAAAGGTTATGTGTTCTCAAGAACAAAGGCAAGGCAATCAATATTGGCAATCTAGAGCGCTTTGCGGCTGATTGGGAATTAAAAAATAGTTTTTCGAGAGAAGATTTAGTTCAGTCAAATAAAATTGTCCGGAATGAAAAGATAGCTGTTATTGGATCCGGCCCGGCCGGGTTAACCTGCGCGGCGGATTTAGCAAAAAAAGGTTATCAAGTAACCCTTTTTGAAGCTTTGCATAAACCAGGCGGGGTTTTGACTTATGGTATCCCTGAATTTCGTTTGCCGAAAGATATCGTTATGGAAGAAGTTAAGAAAATTACAAGTTTGGGCGTTGATATAAAATACAATTATGTTATTGGCAAAATCAAAACGATAGAAAAACTTCGGGATCAGGGGTATCGGGCCTTTTTTATTGCTACCGGCGCTGGTTTGCCTTATTTTATGGGTATCCCGGGGGAGAACTTTAATGGGGTGTACTCGGCGAATGAATTCCTTACACGGGTAAATTTAATGAAAGCCTACAAATTCCCGGAATACGATACCCCGATAACTGTTGGTGAAAATGTTGCGGTTGTTGGGGCAGGAAATGTCGCTATGGATTCAGCTAGATGTGCTTTACGGCTGGGTGCTCAGAAGGTGAGTATTATTTATAGACGTACCGAGAATGAAATGCCGGCAAGAAAAGATGAGATCGATCATGCCAGAGAAGAAGGTGTTGAGTTTCATTTATTGACAAATCCGGTTGAAATAATCGGCGATAACCAAGGCCAGGTGAAAAAAATAGTTTGTATTAAAAATAAACTCGGTAAATTAGATTCAAGCGGCAGGCCTCGACCGGTGGCGATTGAAGATTCTCAATTTGAAATGGCTGTCGATACTGTAATAATAGCTGTCGGTAACGGATCAAACCCGTTATTATTAGATACGATCAATGGTCTGAATCTTACATCAAAGAAAAACATTTATGCCGATGATTCAGGCCGAACGAATATCGAAGATATTTTTGCTGGTGGAGATATTGTCACCGGATCAGCAACTGTTATTGCCGCGATGGGTGCCGGTAAAAGAGCGGCAAAAGCTATCGATAAATTTTTAAAATAAGAAGCTAAAATATTCGGATTAAAAAAGCCGGGCTTTGAGTTCGTTTTTTTTGCTTGTAGTTGTTTTATGAGGGGATTTATTCTGTCAGCAATAATTTCTTTCAGATAAAACAAACAGCCGCCTGAGTTGAGGCGGCTGTTTGTTTAAGTAACGATATCTGTTAATTTAAAGATTTTTCGATCTTTTTTGCCGCGGCGTCAGCGTCTTTTTCCAGCTGACTTCTTTTGTCGCATCCGCTCATAAACCCTGAAAATAAAACCAAAGCAGCGATAACTAAAATGAAATTTTTCTTTCCCATAGTAAACCCTCCTTTTGAATTAAGTATATAAAATACCTTTTATCATCTGGATTAAACAATACTAGATTAGGGCTTTTAAAGATAAATGTCAAGGACAATATTTCTGTTTTATCCTGGTTCGGCAGG
>JAQTSA010000107.1 GCA_028711575.1 Candidatus Omnitrophota bacterium
TCTCATCCCTCACAGGTCTTAGCTGATATTATGACTATTTTTGAGCAAAAAGGTGATTTGAAAAAAGTGAAAGTTACTTATCTCGGTGATGGAAATAATGTCTGTAATTCTTTGTTATACGCTTCTGCGATTCTTGGAGGAAGACTGACAGTTGCTTGTCCTGATAAGTATCAGCCTGCTCAGGAAGTTTTGGATGAAGTTAAAATGTTTTCCCGGATATCTAAAGCCAGCGTTGATGTCGTTTCTTCGGCCCAAAAGGCGGCAGCTGACAGCGACGTTATTTATACCGATGTATGGACTTCAATGGGTAAAGAAAGCGAGACTAAAATAAGAGATGAAATTTTTAAACCGTATCAGATAAATGATGATTTATTAAAAAGAGCGAAAACCGATTGTATTGTTATGCATTGTTTGCCCGCTCATCGCGGGCGGGAAATTACTGATTCAGTTATGGACAGTAAACATTCTGTTGTCTTTCAACAGGCTGCGAATCGATTGCATACGGCAAAAGCTATTCTTGCCTATTTGATTGCCAAGGCAGACTAAGTCATTATATCTTTTAGGAGGAAAATAACGATGAAAAAGGTTGTTTTAGCTTATTCCGGAGGATTAGATACTACTTGCTGTGTAAAATGGCTGAAAGATAAGGGGTTTGACGTTGTCTGCTTTTCGGCCAATCTGGGCAGTGAGTTTTCACCCGATGATTTACGTAAAAAAGCCAAGAAAAGCGGTGTTTCAAAGCTCTATGTTAAAGATTTGAGAAAAGAGTTTATCGATGACTATATCGTGCCGGTTCTCAAAGCTTCTGCTATTTATGAGGGAAAGTATGTTTTAAGTACGGCTTTAGGCCGGCCGCTGATCGCTAAACATCTTGTTGATATCGCTCATCAGGAAAAAGCAGAGTATGTTTCTCATGGCTGTACCGGCAAAGGTAATGACCAAGTCCGGATTGAGCTGGGCGTTATGACTCTTGACCCTGGCTTGAAAATAATTGCTCCGCTTAGAGAATGGGATTTAACTTCCCGGGAAAGTGAAATCGCTTATGCGAAAAAACATGATTTGCCATTGAGCGCTACAAAAGAAAAAATTTACAGTATTGATAAAAATATTTGGGGAATTAGCGTTGAAGGCGGGACTTTAGAAAATTTAACAATAAAGCCTGACGATAATTCTTATTACTTTGTTAAACCGCTTCAGAAAGCCCGGGATAAAGAAACTTTTTTAGAGATTGAATTTAAAAACGGTGTTCCCATTTCACTCAACGGGAAAAAAGTACCGTTGATTACTATGATTGAAAAGTTAAACTTAACTGGCGCTGATTGTGGTGTGGGGCGAACCGATTTAATTGAAGATCGGGTAATTGGGATTAAGTCGCGAGAGATTTACGAGGCGCCAGCCGCCTGGATTTTGCATTTCGCCCATCGCGAGCTTGAACATTTAACCTTGGACCGGGAAACTTTGTTCATGAAGTATGATCTAGCTTCTAAATATGCCTGGCTCGTTTACCGGGGATTATGGTTTACTGAATTCAAAGCTTCCTTAGACGCTTTAATTGAAAGAAGTCAAGGCCCGGTTAATGGTTCTATCGGTCTGTCGCTTTATAAGGGTAACATAACCGTTATCAGCCGATCATCGAAGAATGCCCTCTATAAAAAAGAGATGGCAACTTATGGCGAGGGAGACCGGTTTGACCGAACCTTAGCCGAAGGGTTTATTAAAGTTTTGGGTATGCCTTATATTAAGTGAAAAGTGAACAGATCTCAGGTAGAGTGGTTGAGTGATTGAGTAATTGAGTGATTAAGTGATTGAGTGATTGAGGAGTACAGGTTTGTAAGGCGTATCAGCTCAAGAGCACAGGAGTGCCAAAGTGATTTTTTCTCTTAACCGTAACCCTTGGACCCTAAACCATATACCCGAACAGATGATCACAAGATCGCAGATGCTTAAGAGATGATAGATTAGGTAAATGTCTAAATTATAGAAGTGAGGCTGTTATGACAAATAAACTTTGGGGCGGGCGGTTTAAGAAAAAAATTGATCCTCAATTTTTCCAGTTTCAAAAATCAATTGATTATGATTATTTGCTTGCTGAGTATGATATCTATCATTCTTTGATCCATGTCATCGCCCTTAATAAGTCTGAGATTCTTACTGATTCAGAATGCGATCGATTACTTAAGGCTTTATGCGAAATCCTCAAAGAAGTTCAGACGGGCGGGTTTAAGCCTAACAATTCTGCAGAAGATATCCATAGTGACATTCAGCAGCGGGTAGATAAAAAAATCGGTAAGTTGTCAGATAAACTTCATACTTTACGGTCCCGTAATGATCAGATAGCTTTTGATGTTAAATGGTTCTGTTTTTCTTCGGCAGTTATGGTGCTGGAAGGTCTTTCGTCGTTGATCGAATCGTTTTCCGTTTTATCGGACAAATATCCCAAATCGTTTATGGTTGGCTATACTCATCTTCAGCGGGCGCAGGTTGTGACTTTTTCTAATTATCTTTGCGCCTATTCGGAAATGTTTAAACGCGATTGTCTTCGCCTTGATAATTATGTTAAATCTCTTACGGCTTCGATAGGCTCCGGGGCTTTAGCCGGAAGCGCTATTGATAAAAAGTGTTACGCTCAGGCATTAAAAGAACTTCTTGGGAAATTCAGTAAAGATAGTTTAAACGTCGGTCCGGTTTTAAATTCTATGGATAATGTCGCAAGCCGTGATTTTGTTGTTCAGTTTTTGAGTTATTTGGCGATTATTCAAATGAATATATCACGTTTTTCCGAAGATGCGATTCTTTATTCCAGTAAAGAGTTTAATTTTTTTGATTTGCCGGAAGAATTTTGTACCGGCAGCAGTCTTATGCCTCATAAGAAAAACCCTGATTTCTTTGAATTAGCTCGCGGCTATAGCGGCCCGGTTTACGGCAATTTAGTATCAATTCTCACGACGATGAAGGCTTTACCGCTGACTTATAACCGGGATATGCAATTAGATAAACAACCTTTGTTTTCTTCTTTTGAAATAGTCCGTGATGAAATAGCGATCCTTTCCAGGCTGGTACCGGGAATAACTCTTAAAGAAGATAACATTAACCGGGCTTTGCTTGATGAGATGCTTTATGCTACTGAGTTAGCGGAATATCTTGTTAGCTGTGGTGTGGCTTTTAAAGACGCTCATGAAGCGATTGGTAAACTGATCCGTTATTCTCAGGATAAAAAGATACAGATTAAAGATCTTAGCGATGAGGTCTTAACTAAGTTTCATAATAAATTAGTTAAAAAAGAGATAATTAAAATTTTCAGTCCCGAATGGGCCGTAAGGTCAAAGAAGTCCTTGCCGTAATCGCTGATTCTTATTTCTGCAGTTTGATGTTTTTTTGTTTTTTAAAGGAGGCCGTATGGATTATTTTCTTTATAAGAAGGGTAAATTGTATTGTGATGGTTTGGCAGTTGAAAAAATAGTCAAAGATTTTTCTACTCCGCTTTACGTTTATAGCTCAAGAACTATACTAGAGCATTTCGTCAAAATTAAAAAAGCCTTCGCGAAACTAAAACCTTTGATCTGTTATTCGGTTAAAGCTAACTCGAACCTTTCAATTATGAAACTTATGGTCGAAAATGGGGCAGGGCTTGATATCGTTTCCGGCGGCGAACTCTTTCGGGCTAAAAAAATAAAGTGTAAACCGGAGAAAATTGTATATGCTTCAGTTGGTAAGACTGACCAGGAAATAAAACAGGCTATCCTGTACGGAATATTGATGTTTAATGTCGAATCATTAGCTGAGCTTAACCGGATTAATTCTGTCGCTAAAAGTTTAAGGAAGAAGGTCACAGTCGCTTTACGGTTTAATCCTGATGTTGAGGCAAATACGCATTCTTATATCACTACCGGTAAGAAAGAAAATAAGTTTGGTATGGATTCTGAATCTGTGTCTTGGGCTTTTTTAAATAAAAGTAGTTTTCCTAATCTTTCAATTTGCGGTATCCATATTCATATCGGTTCTCAGATTACAGAAGGCGCTCCTTTTGTCAGCGCTGTAAAAAAAACAAAACAGCTGATTACGTCTTTACGGGCGAATAAATCTGAGATTAACTATTTAAATATCGGCGGCGGGTTAGGGATTGTTTATAATGATGAAAAGCCGCAAACGGCCAAGGAGTTTGCTGATTTAATTCTGCCGCTTTTAGAAGATCTCAAGGTGCGTTTGATCCTTGAACCAGGAAGGTTTATTGTCGGTAATGCCGGTATACTGGTCACTAGTGTTACCTACATTAAAGAAGCTTTAACTAAACGGTTTGTGATTGTTGACGCGGCGATGAATGATTTGGCCCGGCCTTCTCTTTATGGCGCTTATCACAAAATATTGCCGTTAAATAAATCTTTGGGCACACTAGAAAACAATGAGAAAAAAACTGATATTGTCGGACCGGTTTGTGAAAGCGGTGATTTCTTAGGTAAAGACCGTCAGCTTTCAGTCAAGCAAGGCGAGAATATTTCGGTGTTTGGTGCCGGGGCTTATGGATTCAGTATGAGCTCTAACTATAATTCCCGTCTTAGGGTCGCTGAAGTTTTAGTTAAGAACCGAAAAGCCTATTTAATACGTAAACGGGAAAATTATAGTGATTTGGTGCGTAATGAGGTAATAATATAATCATGGCAAAACTTGATTTTTTAAAACTCCAAGCTTCGGGTAATGATTTTGTCCTGGTTGAAGCTGAAAATCTAAAGCGGCAAAATACAGCATCTTACTATAAAAAATTAGCCCGGTTTCTATGCCGGCCTAAGCTTGGTATTGGGGCTGATGGCCTTTTGCTGATCGATAAATCGATAAGCTCTGATTTTAAGATGTTGATTTTTAATGCCGATGGTTCAGAAGCCGAAATGTGCGGCAATGGAGCGCGCTGCGCGTCTCTTTGGCAGAAACTAAAGTCTAAAAAAAACCGATTCCAATTTGAAACTAAGGCAGGGATTATTAAAGCCGCTATCGAAAAAGATCAGATAAAAATCAAGTTAAGTGATCCTTTTGATCTCCAGGAAAACATAAAGTTAAATCTTTTGGGCCGCCAGGTTAAAGTTCAGTATATAAATACCGGCGTTCCTCACGCGATAGTTTTTGTTGACGGTCTTGATCTAATCGATGTTGAAACCCTTGGCAGTTCTATCCGCTTTCATAGCCGATTCGCGCCTCAAGGTACTAACGTGAATTTTGTCGAAGTTTTAAAATCTAATACTATCGCGATAAGAACCTATGAACGGGGCGTGGGCGAAACTTTGGCTTGCGGTACTGGTTCTGTGGCATCAGCGATAGTTACCCGGTTAGCGCTTGATGAATTTGGCCATAAAACAGTAAAGTCGGCAGTTAAAACCAATGTCGTGACCAGAAGTAAAGAGGTTCTTAAAGTTTATTTTGACTATCAGAACACAATAGTAGATAATGTCTGGCTTCAGGGTAAAGCCGATTTGGTTTACCAGGGGCAAATTGATATTTAAATTAAGGGAGGATTTTATGTTAAAGGGCAGTATTGTGGCATTGGTAACGCCGTTTGATAACGATGGCTCTATTAATGAAAAAAAATTTAAACAACTGGTTAATTGGCATATTGACAAAGGCAGCGATGGAATATTAGTTTGCGGTACTACCGGTGAAAGCGCGACTCTTACCCACGATGAACACAAACGTCTAATCGACTTGGCGGTTAAGGAAACGGCCCAGCGGGTTCCGGTCGTTGCCGGATGCGGTTCTAATTCTACTCATGAAGCTTTAGAGTTGATCGAGTACGCGAAAAAAGTTAAAGCTGATTACGCCTTGGTCATTACTCCCTACTATAATAAGCCGACTCAATCCGGATTATACCAGCATTTTAAAACGATTGCTGATACGGTAGATATTGATATTATAATTTATAACGTTCCTTCCCGTACAGGTGTTAACATCTCTCCTGAAACAGTTCTGCGGTTATATAAGGATTGCCGCAATATAGTTGGGATAAAAGAGGCTAGCGGTTCATTGGATCAGATCACCCAAATCGCTAGTTTAGTTGATGAAAAGTTTTTGCTTTTTTCCGGAAGCGACGAAACGATTGTGCCGCTTTTGGCTGTTGGTGGTGTAGGCGTAATCTCGGTTATTGCTAATATTATGCCTAAAGAGACTCATGATTTGGTGACTTTTTTCCTGGAGGGGAAACTAAAGGAATCACTTAAAATTCAATTGTATCTTTATGAGATAATTAAGGCAATGTTCCTTGAAACTAACCCTATTCCGGTTAAAACCAGTTTATCTTTAATGGAAATGATTGACCTTAACTTTCGTTTGCCGTTATGCGAAATGACACCGGAAAACCAGGGAAAATTAAAGAGTGTTTTGAAGAAATATAAATTAATTTAGTTTAAGATTAAAAGACGAGGTTAATCATGCGTTTAGGAGTCAATGGTGCAAGG
>JAQTSA010000108.1 GCA_028711575.1 Candidatus Omnitrophota bacterium
TTTGGTCGGTCTTATCTAAAAGCAAGACCGGAATAAAACCAATAACTCTTTTTGATACCGCCTTTTTTAAATCAAAAAACGCCGGTGAATGTTCTGACTTTGACGCTGAACCGTTTTTAGGAAAACGCTGATTGCGTAACCTTGACCGAACAACCCTACTTCTTTGTTCAGCCGCTAAACTAGCCTTAGACGACGCGCGCCTTGAAATAACTGACGATAACGCCGATGACGTCGGCGCGGTAACCGCGACGACCTTATCTATTGCGGAAGATATAAAAGCATTTACTAAAGACGAAGTTGAAGAAGGATCTCAGTTTATCAACCCAGCTCTTTTCCCACCAACTACAATGAATTTTCCTTCAAGTCAGCTTTCAATACGGTTTAAACCAAAAGCTTTTAACGCGACTATTTCTACCGGATACACTTCTGGTCTAGACGCCTTAAAGTATGCTGTAGAAATGATACGCTTTAACCGGGCAAAGACTGTTCTTGTCGGCGGGGTTGAAAGTTTAACTTTTTCAGGGTTCGTTGGTTTTTACAAAATAGGTTTTTTATCCGGCGGCCGTAACCAAGAAGAAATCAGTTGTCCGTTTGACATTCGTCACAACGGAATTGTTTTAGGTGAAGGTTCAACCGTTTTAATTTTAGAAGAAGAACAAGCCGCTCTTTCTCGCGGCGCGGCTATTTACGGTGAAGTATTAAGCGTCGCAAGTTCGTTTGATGCTTACCGAGCAGTGAAATATGACCCTAAAGCCTCTGGCCTAAAGCAGAGTATGCGTGAAGCTCTTATAAAAGCTAACCTTTGTGAAGACCAAATACACTTAATTTCGGCCGCTGCTAACGCTGTGCCTCAGCAGGACAGAATCGAGGTTGAAGTGATAAAGGAAACCTTCAACATTTACGCTGAAAATGTTCATATCAATTCGTTAAAATCGATGATTGGCGAAAACGTTAGTGCTGCCGGTTGTTTTCAAGTCGCGGCATCTTTATTTTCTATAAACAGCGGGATGATACCGGCGACACTTAACTATAAGGATCCTGACCCTGACTGTGTGTTAAGTGGTATCTCGAATAAACCAAAACAAGAAAAAGTAGAAAACGTCTTAATAAATAATTTTGGTCCTGGCGGACATAACAGCACCGCTATTATTAGTAAATATGAGTAGACAAAGGAGAGTAGTTTTAACGGGAATAGGGATAGTATCTTCTATTGGTATTGGTAAAGATGCCTTTTGGGCGGCAGCTTTGAAAGGCAAGACTGGTGTCACCGAAATCAAAGGGTTTGACACCTCGATGTTTAAGTGTCGTTATGGTGGAGAGGTGTTGGGTTTTAGTCCAGAGGATTTTATTCCCAGAAGGAAAATAAAGTTTTTAGGCAGGACCTCTCAGCTTGCTATTGTTGGTTCGTCTTTAGCCTTAGAAGATGCGAAATTTCCTTGTAAAAAAAATTTTGGGGACAAATTTGGAGTTATTATTGGGACAACAGTAGGTGAACGTCCTATGGAAGAAGTCATAGCTGCTTGGGCAAAAGGCGGACTTAAAGACATAGATAGAAATAGTGTTTTTCAAGTTTCAGCTAGTAATATATCTGCTAATGTAGGTATTTTTTTTAATGCAAAAGGATTAAATTGTGTTATCCCTACGGCTTGTGCTGCGGGAAATTATGCTTTAGGGTATGGGTACGACCTTATAAGAAGCGGCGACTTAAACTTTGTTTTAGCCGGCGGCGCCGAAGCTTTTTCACATGTCGCTTTTGCCGGGTTTCAGCGTCTTTATTCTATGTCACCTGACGTTTGTAGACCTTTTGATAAGGATAGAAAAGGAATAATTCTTGGCGAGGGTGCCGGAATACTTTTTCTTGAGTCGCTTGACTCAGCCTTAAAACGAAACGCGCCGATTTACGCTGAAGTTTTAGGCTACGGTTTATCCTGTGACGCATATCACATAACAGCGCCGCATCCTGAAGGTATCAAGAAAGCAATGACCAGGGCTCTTAATGATTCCGGTATTGGCCCGGAAGGAATTGATTATATCTGCGCTCATGGAACAGGAACACCGATGAACGATAAGACTGAAAGCGGGGCGATAAACGAGATCTTTGGAGAAAGGACGCCCGATATATCGGTAAACTCTATAAAGTCGATGTTAGGTCACACTATGGGGGCGGCCTCGGCAATTGAATCCGGTGTATGCGCCTTATCGATACAAAAAGAGACTATCCTACCAACAATAAATTTTGAGACACCAGACCCTGAATGTAACGTGGATTGTACGCCAAACAAAGCAAGAAAACGCCCGGTTCGGGCGGCCTTAAACAACGGGTTTGCGTTTGGCGGAAACAACTGTTGCGTTGTGTTTGGTAAGTTATAAAATTAATGAAAAATAAAAAATTTGGTTTTAAAAATATAATCAGTATATCTAAAATAATAATACCTATTCTTGCTGTTTTTTTAAAGTTGAAATATCCTGATGTAGAAAAAGGATGGTTTTTTATTTATTTCATTTTACTTGTTTCTCTATTTCGATTGATTGAAACTTTTTATGAGGGTAAGTCGCAAGAGCTTGACAAAAAAGAAACTTATGATGTTTGGTTTAAATTGTTGGTTTGTTCATATATCGCGACAATTCTTTTAATGACAGCTGAATTTTTCTTGCGGAATAGGATATTTGTTTTCCCTTTTGTGGCTATAGGGTTAAGCTTTTATTTGTCCGCAGTCATTTTACGTTTATGGGGAATAAAGACTTTAGGCCAAGGATGGCAATTTTCAAGTGCTATTGGTGAAATTATTAAGCATAAAGGTCCTTATAAATATATTCGTCATCCGTTATATCTTGGATTAATGATTGAGGTTTTAGCTATAACTGTTATCCCAAGCACATATTATGCTTTTTTTTTCGCGCTTTTTGTAGTTGTACCTATTATTTTAATAAAAACATATTTTGAAGAAAAAAGACTTATAAAGTTGTTTGGCGATGAGTATGAAAAATTTATTTTTCAAAGGCCAGCTTTTATTCCCTTTAAGTTTAGATAATCATGAGTAAATTTGCTTGGATTGGTTATTATAGCGATAAAAAATTTCTTAATAAATTTTTGAGAAATAATAATTCAGTTGACTCAACTTTATTAAGTAAACCTTTGGAAAGTGTATTAAGCGAAATAGGCCCGATAAAAGTTCATAATTTTAGAATTGAACTTTCTAGCAAGGGAAAAGTTGTTGAAGGGTTAATGATTCTGGCTCCTCTTTTGCCTCAACATATTTTTCCGAAAAATAAAAATGTTGTTGAAAAAAAACTTAATGATTCAATAAAATATGCCTTAAACGAAGGGGCTGAAATAATATGTTTGGCTGGTTTGTTAGGTGATTTTTTGCCGATAATTAGAGAGAAGGCTATAGGAAAAGTATTTTATATAACTGGAAAGAACATGCTAATAGCTACTGTTTATAATACTGTGCAAAAAGCTTTTGATATTTTTTCTGATTCACTTTTAACGTCTCCTGTAGCAATCTTTGATTCAGATTCTTTTTTAGCTATAAGTCTTGCTAAGTTTTTTGCTAATCGATCGAAAAAAGTTATTTTGTTTGATAGGAAAAAAAGAGATATTGATGATTTTTTAGAGTTCCGCGATATTTCTAGAAATAATTTGAAGATTGTTTCTTCTTTAGATGAGATTTTCTCAAAGAGTCATTTAATTGTAACCACGTCTTTATTTATTAATGAAAATTTTATTCAAAAAATAGGAGCAGGTTCTGTCGTTTTTGATTCTATCGCACCATTTTGGGTCGCAAAGAGTTTAAATAAATCTCGCAAAGATGTTGTTGCTGTTGAAAGTGCTTGGGTGTCTAGGGGGATGCTGAGTGATAACCATCTTGATTTAGTCTTTCCGAAAGAAGTTTTTTTTGCTTGTATAAGTGAGGCTATTCTGGCAAGTTCTATGGATAATATTTGTGAAGAATCGTTAAGTGTCAATGGGGCCAATATTGTTAATTTTGACCGAATGTCTAGGGAATTTGGGTTTAAAGTCTCAAAACTAAAAATTGGTAAGCGATTATATACTGATCCATCAGATTTGTCATTCCTGGGGAGGGCTAATGATGATGAATAAGGAAGTACAACAAAAATTATTAATGTTTATGAAAAACAGGCGAACAATAAGAAAATTTAAGAATATTTCGATTGATAGCGAAGTCCTGGAAGCTATCCTTGGCTCTGCGCAGTGGGCACCTTCTGCTCATAATTCTCAACCTTGGAAATTTGTTGTTGTTACTAATATGGATTTTAAGAAAAAATTAGTTAATAATCTTAGGAGTTCATGTTCGAAACTTCCCAATAGTATACAAATGTTAGTTCATAAATCGATTGATATTGTTGATTCCGCTCCGGTGGTAGTTTTTGCCTATAATACTAAACGGCTATCGAAAAAAATGATTTATTTAGGGGAACCTTATCTCTCAATATCTAATTATGCGGAGATAGAAAGTATTTCTGCTGCGATACAGAATATGTTATTGATGGCATATGCTTATGGTGTTGGTTCTGCTTGGTTGAATATGATTTTATTAATAAAAGATCAGATAAATGAAAGTTTAGGGGAGACCTCTGATTTGGTTTCTTTAGTTGGGTTTGGATATCCAGATGAAAAACCTAAAGCGCATTCAAGGGTTCCGATTGATAAAATAATTAGACACATAAAATGAAAAAGTACGATGTAACTATAATAGGTTCGGGCATAGGGGGGTTAATCTGTGGGTGTTATTTAACTCGATCAAATGTTAAAACTTTAATATTAGAAAAACATGATAAGCCCGGTGGTTATTGTACGTCCTTTGTAAGAAATAATTATATTTTTGATGTTGGTGCTCATTGTTTAGGTTCTTTTCGTCAGGGGGGTGCTATGTCAAAAATATTAGAAGAATTAGGGATCTTACATAGATTAGAATTAATGACAAGTGATGTTGTTGATATAATAAATATGCCAGAGCATAAAGTTTATGTTTATAAAGATCCCCAAAAAACCATAACTAGCCTGATGAACAATTTTCCTAACGAAAAAGATAGTATTCATGTCTTTTTTGAATTTATACGAACAAAGAATTTTCTTGAAGTTGTTTCAAAAACTAAAAAAATTAGTTTTCAGGAATTACTTGATCATTATTTTGTGGACAATAAATTAAAAGCGGTCTTGTCTGTTTTTTTGGGTAATATTGGTGTGTCTCCTTCCCGGGCTTCGGCATTAGTCTCAATTGTTTTATTTAAAGAATTTATTTTTGATGGTGGATATTATCCTAAAGGAGGAATGCAGAAGTTGCCTGATTTATTATGTGAGCGATTTCTGGAATATGGAGGTGAAATTGCTTTTTCTTCTGAGGTTACTAAAATTTTTCATGATAATAGCAAAGTAAGAGGAGTATTTGTCCAAAATAAGGGAGAAGTTTTTAGCGATTTTGTGGTTTCCAATATAGATGCTACCACGACTTTGACTTCTTTTTTGGGAGATGAATCTAACATGACGACCGTAACTTCATTAAAACCATCTTCATCGGCTTTTGTGGTTTATTTGGGACTTAAACAAGAGATTAATTTGCTAGTAGACCATTTTTCTACTTGGTATTTTTCCGATTATGATGTCGAGAATTGTTATTCCACAGGATTTGATTTACTCAATAACAAGGATCTGTCTTATTTGCTTTGTACTTTTCCTACACATATAGACAAGTCTTTAGCCCCAGAAGGGAAGGGGATAATAAGAGTTTTTTTAGGCTCTAATTACGAAACGCGAGATCGTTGGCAGAATATGAAAGATGTTATTTATAATTTAATTTTGTCAAAATTGAACAAATTATTTCCTAATATAGAGTCTTTAATTGAGACATCAATTATTGGAACTCCTGCGACATTTCAAAGATATACAGGAAACAGAGATGGGGCTTTGTTTGGCTGGGAAGCTTCTTCTCGTCAAATAGACCAAAAATTATGTAGTTATCGTACTAAATTCCCGAATTTGTTTTTAACAGGTCACTGGGTAATGAGTGGTTTGGGACAGAGCGGTATATCTGTTGTGGCTTTATCTGGTAAAAAAGTTGCAAAAGAAGTAATAAAGGGAATAAAGAAGGGGAATTCATGAACTCTTTTTGTTTATCGAATTTATTGATCATTCTTACAAGTTATGGGATGGCAACTCTAATCTATGTTAAGAGTATAGGGAAAAATTATACTAATTTGATTTTTGGCAATGTTGCTATAAGTGTAGGCCTTTGGGGTATTGGGGCTTTTATGATTAGTATTACACCAAAGTATTATCCTGATGTTGCATTGTTTTGGTGGCAAATTGCATACGTTGGTGTAATTTTTATCCCTGTCTTTTT
>JAQTSA010000109.1 GCA_028711575.1 Candidatus Omnitrophota bacterium
TTTCTTTACCTGAGGAATATAATGTATGGTTTGACTGGTGGCTATGGGGGCATTTAAGTTTGTCGGGAAAATTTTTGTATATTCCGGAAAAAAAGACAAAATGGAGGATTCATTCCAGCAGCTATAATAGCCTAAATGACAAAAAAATAAAAAATGACGATAATTACCTTGAGCGGTTTAAAGTTTATTTGAAAAATTCGCTGTGTTCGTGTCTTGAACAACAGGGCCAGTCAGAATTTATGCGTTATTTGTTTAGGGAGGCGATCTATTCTAAAAAAGGCAAAGAGGCTATGCTCATTGAGCAGATAAGAGAAATAGAAAGAAGTAAGTCTTGGCGGTTAATTCAAAGTTTTAGGAAAACAAGAAGGCAGATAACACAGTTTCCGGATTTTTTAAATAAGTTCCGAAAGGTTTTTCAGCACAGATATTGCAGTGAAAAAATGACCCGGGATGATAATTTTTTATACATTGTGCTGCATATTCCTAAAGCTGCCGGAACAACTTTACGAATGCATTTTGAGAATTGCTTTGGCTTTGACCGGGTAGTTTCTTTTTATGAAGATGACGATAACTTTGAGAATAGGCAGCAAAGCCGGGATTATTTACGGGATTTATCTTCAAAAGATAAGCAAAAAATAAAGATGATTTACGGACACACCGCTTGTTACGGATTACATAAATATTTCAATCGCCCGTATCGGTATATAACTTTTTTAAGAGATCCGGTTGACAGAATGATTTCTATGTACAATTATCGGATGGGGCTTTTTTATTCTAAAGGGGAGTGGACTAAGGAATTTTTCACTAAATCCGGCGAAAGGCAAAAATTTAAAGATTGGATTGAAGTCATACCTGGATACAAGAATCAGCTTTTAAGGATATTATTGCAGGATACTGATTTTGATCAAAATTCCAGATCTTTGGCTGAGCAGCTTGAAAAAGCAAAAGATATTTTGAGAAAATTCTGGTTTATTGGGTTTGTCGAAGATTTTAAAAATGATTCCAGTTATCTTTGTAAAGAGCTCGGCATTCCAAATTGTCAGATCCGGAAAAATGTTACCAAAACGAAGTATTTAGCCGAAAACTATGAAGAAGTGAGGAAGTTTGTTTTGTCTTTTAGCCCCATCGATAAAGAAATATATGATTATGCTTTAGCGCTTAAGAGGAATAGACAAAGGTCAAAGTAAGCCTGCAAAATTATAACTTAGTGAAACTTAAAAAGTGGTTATTAAAAAAGAAATTAGCGGTAGTCAAAGTCTAAAACATCAAAATGTCAATATTTCGGTGTTTATCGTTATTGAGAGAAATAAGTTTGATGAAGGATTGGCGGCTCTACGGTCGATTAGGAGGCAAAGCTACCGATTTTGGGATTTGAACCTTTTATTGGAACAAGGTATTGATTCGGAAAGGATTGAAGCACTGAAAAGATTTCATCCTTTACAAATTATTTTTTTTAAGAGTTTATTGTCTATTGCGATTAAGCTTAATCGGCTAGTGTCATTGTCGATTGGCGAGTATTTAATTTTTTTAAAAAAAGAAGAAAGATTTACTAAGAACGCGTTACTTAAGATATCGAAAGCAATTATTTCAAAATCGCCCGACCTTATTTATACTGATAGCGCTATGAAAACCGGTAAAGCTATAAAAGAAATACCTTTTTATAAACCGGATTATTCACCGGATATGCTGTTAGCTAAAAATTATTTTTCCAGCGCGGTTATTTATCGCAAAAGTCTTTTTAATCAGATTGGCGGTATTTTATCAGAATCTATGGGTTCCTGGGAATACGATTTAAACCTAAGGTTTGCGGAAAAAACAAAAAGAATCTATCATTTAAAGGAAATTCTCTGCAAACGTTTGAAACCGGAAAATTTTGAGTTGTTAAAGCAAGATGACCTGGTTGTTCTTAACTCGGCATTAAAAAGAAGATTTATTCAGGGGCAAGTTTTAGCCAGTAAGTCACCCGGCACTTATCGGGTTAAGCGAAAGATCGCCGATAATCCTTTAGTCAGCATTATAATTCCTTTTAAAGATTGTCCGGGATTACTTCGAAAATGCCTCGACTCCATTTTAGAAAGAACAACCTATTTTAATTTTGAAATAATAGCAATCAATAATCAAAGCACTAAACCGGAAACCTTTGAGTTAATGATCGAGTATAGCGCTAGGGATGAGAGATTATCTTTTTACGAATACGATAAACCTTTTAATTATAGTGAGATCAATAATTTCGGGGTTGAATTAGCCAAAGGCAGCCAGGTATTATTGTTGAATGTAGATATCAAGATAATAACACCTCAGTGGATAGAGAATCTTCTTGAGCATTCTCAGCGTCCGGAAGTTGGTGCCGTCGGCGCGAAGTTATATTATCCTAATGAAACGGTTCAACATGCCGGAATTTTTCTCGGGTTATGCGGAATTGCCGGTCATTCTCATAAGAATTGGCCGCGGCAAAATCCGGGATTAAACAATCGTATTTCAGTTATCCAAAATGTCAGCGCTGTAACCGGGGCCTGCTTAATGGTAAAAAAAGAACTTTACCGTAAAATTGGCGGAATGGATAAAGTGTTCGCTATTAATTGTAATGATGTTGATTTCTGTTTAAGATTGCGCCAACTAGGATACTTGAACGTTTTTACACCTTACTGCGAGGCTTATCATTCTGAATCAAAAGTCTTAGGCTATAACGTTACTGTTGCTCGTCAGAATGTTTATTGGCGGGAAGTTGAGTCGTTTCGTCAACGTTACCGAAAGATTCTTCGCCAAGGAGACCCTTTTTATAATCCTAATCTTTTTTGCGGTAACGAGCAGTTTCAAACTAAGCGTTGGTATCGGTGCAATTTTAAATGGCAGATGAAAGAAATTTTAGGCCAAAAAATACCTTGGTTTTTAAGCTGTTACAGAAAAATATTAAAAATTGGAAATAACTTTTAAAGTGCCTGGTTTTATAAGGTTATTGCTAGGGTCTTTTTTATCTGATAGAATAGCAAAACTCTAGAACGGTCATAAAATAAGCTAGATTATTCAGTTTGGAAATAATTTTAAAAAGGTGTTAAAGTGAGAGAAATTAATGTTGTAATAGATGAACTCAAACAAGTTAAGCCCGATGTTTTTTTACTTAATTTTAAATCAGCGAATATAGCAAAAAAAATAAAGCCTTTCCAATTTTTTAATTTGAAAGTTGATACTCAGGCTACCATATTACGTCGGCCGATCAGTGTACATCGCGTTGATGGTGACGATATCTACCTTCTTTTTAGAGTTCGCGGCCGCGGCACAAAAATTCTTGCGGCAAAGAAAAAAGGCGATATTCTTAATATTTTAGGCCCTTTAGGGAATGGATTAAAACTAACTTCTCAATTCCAAAAAACTAAATTAAATATTCTTGTCGCCGGCGGCATAGGTGTTGCCCCTTTGTTTTTTTTAGGACAGCGTCTTAAACGGCAAACAGTAAACTCGCTAGAGCCTGACTTTGTCCTGTTGGGCGCGGCGAAAGAAGGAGATATTCTTTGTGAAAGAGAATTTAAAAAAATCGGCTATAAAGTTTTGGTGGCCACTGAGGATGGTTCCCGGGGCATAAAGGCTAATGTGCTTGAATTATTAACTCGAAAATTATCAGATTTAGCTGTTAGCTGCGGTGATCCGAAAAAATTGTCGGTTAACATTTATAGCTGTGGCCCAAAACCGATGCTTTTAGCGATTAAACCAGTTATCAGAAGATACCCGAACGTTCAAGCTAAGATATCTTTAGAACAGTTTATCGGCTGCGGCGTTGGCGCTTGTTGCGGCTGCACGATAGAAACAAAACAAGGATATAAAAAAATTTGTAAAGACGGTCCGCTTTTTAAGCTTGAAGATATCGTCTAGGGAATTATTATGTCAGAACGGGTAGTTTTTGAAGGAAGATTACTGAAAATCACAACTGAAAAAAAACGTCTGCCAAATGGGCATATTTCATCATTGGAAATTGTCCAACATCCCGGAGCAGTTTTGATTGTTCCTTTTATAACCAAAGCCAAAATCATTTTGCTTAAGCAATATCGGCCGGTAATCAGTAAATATATCTATGAGCTTCCGGCAGGAACAAAAGAAAAGAATGAAAGTCCATCAGTTTGTGCTAAGCGGGAGACTGTCGAAGAAATAGGGTATTATCCCCGGCGAATTACGAAGCTGGGAGAGATTGTGCCGGTTCCCGGTTATTCAACGGAAAGAATTACTATCTATAAAGCTGAAGATCTAATAAAAAAAGAAAAAGCCAATCAGCCGGATGAAATTATTGAATCGATGGTTGTAACTAGATCTGAGGTTCGAAGCCTTTTCAGACAGGGTCTGATTATTGACGCCAAAACCATTTGCGCTTTCGCAATGTGCCGATGGCTTTAGCGATAAATTTTTTCAACTGAAAAATATTACAATAAAATTTTAAAAAAGACCCCAAAACAGTCATTAAGGGGCCCGCAGAATATACTCGCTAATTTTTTATACTTAAAAATAGAATCTCGGGAAATGTATACTTAGTCTATTAAAAAGAAGTCAAAACGGTTAGCTGATGATTTAAAACTATAGGTTCTGTCTAAAGTATCTTGACAGGGTAATCCCAGGAAGTTAACAAAGAGAAATCAAACGATAAGATTGATAAAAATTTCATAGAAACCATGCCCGATAAAAAAGTCTCAGTGATAATGGTCAATTATAACTATGCCCGGTTTATTGAAGAGGCGATAGAGTCGGTACTATCTCAAAGTTATAAAAATTGGGAATTAATAATTGTCGATGACGGGTCAACAGATAATTCAGTCTCAAAAATCAGGAAATATAGCGCAAAGTACCCGGAAAAAATAATGGTTTATGAACATCAAGACAGAAAGAACAAGAATCTTTCTTTGACTTATCAACTAGGGCTAAAATATGCTCAGGGAGAGTATTTTGCTTTTTTAGAGTCTGATGACTTATGGCGAAAGGATTCTTTAGCTGAGAGAGTTAAGGTTTTCAAAGAACATAAAGATATTATTCTAGTGTTTAGCGATATAGAACTTTTTGGCGAACAGGGAGCCCGGATGGATCAGATAAAAAAGACCCTCTATGTTCGTACGGCGGCAGATATTATCAAAAATGAGCCGTTTTATACAATTGATTTTATAGCAAGAAATTTAATACCTACGTTTTCAGTTGTGATGGTCAAGCGATTTCCTTTTATGAATTTGAATTTTTTTCCGCCGGATGCTTATTTGGCTTGGCTGGATTGGTGGTTGTGGGGGCAGTGTTCAGTTAACGGCGCCTTTTATTATATCCCGGAAAAACTTGCGAAATGGCGGATTCATATTGCCAGCAATAACAGCCTGAATGACAGAATCTCTCAACAAATTCCAGGATACCAAAAAGAGTTTTGTCGAATTTTAAAGCAGCAAATGAAAGAGAGCTTAAAAGTCCAACCTCAACCAGGCTTAGCGCTGTTATTGTTTGATAAGATAATTTACCGCGATTTTTCTTATAGAAAAGATAAAGATATTCAGGATTTAAAAAATAAACTTAATGAAATAGAAGACAGTAAATGTTGGAAGATTGTATTGTTTTTGCGATATTGCCGTCAGGTCTTTGACTTGTTTTTGTCTTTTTTGAAAACTTTGTTAAAAGTTGGAGCAACAAAAAGCAAGAACTGATATAACTTGAAAGGGCTGATAATCTTTTTGCAAAAATTTCATAATAGTGTAGGATAATTGTTAAGACCTTATTGTTTTAAAGGGACATTTTTTGAAATATTAGCCGGACAACATAAAGCGAGGTTTAAAAGCTATGGATGAGTTTATGCGTCAAGCTTTAGAAGAGGCCCGTCAGGGCTTTGCTGAAGGCGGTATCCCTATTGGTTCAGTTCTTGTCAAAAATGGAGTTATTATCGGACGTGGTCATAACCGGAGGGTTCAGGATCAGAATCCGATTATTCACGCTGAAATAGATTGTTTGATGAATGCCGGCCGGATCGGCTCATATAAAGATACAATTTTATATTCCACGCTGATGCCTTGTTATCTTTGTTCGGGGGCGGTTGTTCAGTTCGGTATAAAAAAAGTTGTGGTTGGGGAATCAAAAACTTTTTCCGGCGCGAAAAAATTTATGGAATCTTTTGGCGTTTCGGTTATTGATTGTAATTTAGAAGAGTGCCGGTTGATGATGGAAAATTTTATAAAAAATAATCCCCAACTTTGGAAAGAAGATATTGGAGAATTATAAAAATGAAAATTGAGCCGGATAAAAAATTTATGCGTCTTGCTATTAAAGAGGCCCGGA
>JAQTSA010000110.1 GCA_028711575.1 Candidatus Omnitrophota bacterium
GAACATTCAGAAGCTATAGCCTATATCGATAAGCAGCAAGGGGTAATTTTCTTTCAGTTTTAGGGTTAAAGTCTAGTCTAATTCCCTACAACTATAAAATAATTTTTGTTTGCGCCGCTGAGAATAAAGCGGTAAAATAAATAATTATAGATAGACTTTAAATTTTTAAAATTAAATATGGAAAATTCATCAGGTTTCATTTCTAAGTTTCTAGATAAAATCAACGTTTGGGTTCTTAAGCCTGAAGCTCCTTATCAGTTTTTATGGGGGCTTTACGGGTTATATCTTTTTATTGTCGCGATTTATATTTTAGAGGTTTGTAACGAGGCAAGAGCGGAACGTAACTGGTTTAAAGGCCTTCTAGTTTTTATTTATACGATACTTTTCCATTGTTTGGCTTTAGGCCTATCCGTTTTACCGCTATATCTTATTCCTCAAAGCAGTATCTCTGTTTTTATAAAGGAGATTTATCAAGAACATTCTTTGCTGTGTTTGGTTTGGTATGCTTTACCGATCGCGATTGCTTTTATCGCTCTTATTGTCGGCTCAATAGCTAACGCTTTTAGAGCGGTTCGCGGTAAGGCAAAAAGAGAAAAAAGATTCCGTAATGTTGAAAAAAACAGCCCGGTTAAAATTAAAGAAGTAAAACAAAAAAAAGATAAAAAACTTTTTGGCGTCGCGGCCATTGGGATTTTTAATCTTTTGATTTCCGGGTTAGCTATCGTTTACGCTTTTCTATTAGTCAGGCCTGACTTGCCGGGGATACTTGCTTTTGATACTGCTGTTTTACGGGCAATGGCTGTTTATTTAACGGCCGGATTTGTCTTTATTTTGTTTCTGTTTTTTAGTTTAGGGTTATTTTCCTATAAGCCGTTTTTTAGAAAAGCTGTTTTGTTTTTATCATTTCTTTGCGGATTAGGTTTGTTTTTTCTTCTTTCTAATGTTGTTTACCTAGATGATCTTTCAAGAAATTTTAATCTTTTTGAATTTGTTATTCCGGGTATTTTGTCTTTCGTTTTTGTTTTAGTTCATTTAGTCTATTTTAACCGTCCGGTGGTCAAGAAATTTTTTCTTGGTTCTAAAAAAAGTTTAAAGATCGAACCTAAAAAAGATGAGCCAACACCAAAAGAAACAGTTTTAAAAATTGAGGCTGAATCTGTTGGAAAAAAACAGGTTTCAACGTCAGTTGAATCGTTAGATGCTGAGCCTAATCAACAGAGCGAACCGTCAGAAAAAGCTTCTTTTAAGGAATCAACTTACAAAAAAAATAGAACTTTTACTGTTATAATATTTGCTTTTTTTGATATTGCAATTGGAGTTATGGGCAGTTTTATTTGTTTTTTGATTCTTTTTCCTTTCTTTAGGGATATTCCCGGCGTTGCTGCGGCTGATTTGCCAGTTTACGCCTTTTCTCGAATAACGGACCTTGCCGCTCTCTTAAGTTTCGTTATTTTAACAATTAGCGCGATGATGATGATGATGCTCAAGAACTCAGGACGTATTTTGGCTCTAATAATTGCTCCGATAACTGCTGTTTGCGGTTTTTTCCCTTTATCGAAAGTTCCGATGCTTATTGATAAATCTGTTTCATTAGGCGGGCCGTCCTGGCTTTTGGCTCTAGTTATTGCTATTTTAATATTCTTCTTCAATGTTTGTTACCTTCTCTTACCGAACGTAAAAGCTAAATTCCGATAATAACAATTTTAAGGCCGATTATCTATATGAAAACGGTTACTTAAGCGGGCCTATATTCAGGTACCGGCTTGCAAAACCAAATGATTTAATGTTATATTTTCTTTGGTTCTAAATTGAGCAGAAGGAGGGGGGATGAAATTATCATTCTGTAAATTTGGTGTTATCTCGGGACTTATATTTGGTCTTATCTTTTCTCTGGTTGTTTACGGCGATTCTTTTGCCGGCGGCATACCCGACGTTTTATCCCGGTACGGTTATCGCCAAGATATGTTGAGGGATTACGGGTTATCGTATGGAACAGAGTACTACACTTTTTCTGATTATCGCACTCATGCTGAATTTGATACTGTAACTTACCTTGTAAAGAACGGTGAGATAATTGGTTGTTTTAAAGGCGATAGGATACAGAAATATTAGTTTTTATGATGCGAATTTTCTTTTATTTTTTTATAGCTACTTTTTTGTTAACACAACATTCCTTTAGTGAAACGATGTATCTAAAAAACGGGGATATTGTCACGGGCGATATTGTCGAATCTAATAGCCGATTTGTCAAAGTAAACTATTACGGCGTACCGCTTACTTATTCGCGACAGGATATAGAACGTATCGAATCATCGAACAATGAATTTGGTGACGAGTCGGATGTTGTGATTAAGCTGAAAGGCTCTAAAGAAAGAATCCCTTTGAAAAGTTCAAAGTCTTGCCGCCTAAAAAATAAAACTTCTTCGTCAACCAAAAAAAGCGCAAGAGTCAAAAGGGGTACTTGCCGCCGCCGCTGCCGCCGGTCCGGTCTTTAAACTGCATTCTTTTTAAAGTTTTCTTTAAAATAGGACTAGAAATAATTATAAGTCGTGGTATAATTTTTCCCATGGTTGGGCCACTAGCTCAGTCGGCAGAGCAGGGGCCTCTTAAGCCCAAGGTCGAAGGTTCGACCCCTTCGTGGCCCACCATACTATAAAACTCTCGCTAAAACTTGTCTTTCCAGCTTTCTGATTTTTTGGCTCTTTGGCTTTCTGGCTTTAGAAAGCCGAAATTTTTTCTAAACCGTTGATTATTATTTCTTGACCCGATATTCTTGTTGCAGGTTTTAATAATATATATATAATAAATTTATTATGTTAGACGCCAAGTTCATTAGAAATAACCCCGATTTAATAAAAGATTCATTGAAGAAGCGTAACGATTCTTTTGATTTAGATTCTTTTTTGACGACTGAAGACAATCGCCGTAAACTTCTTGTAAGAATCGAGGAATTAACCGCCAAGCAAAACAAAATCGCCAAAGAAATCCAGCTAATTGTAAAAGAAAAACAGAGCCCGCAAGATAAAATCGCTGAAAGTAAAGTTATCAAACAAAATCTTGAAGAACTTAACCAGGAATTTGGAATACTGGATTCTGAGTATAACCGGTTATTGCTTTGGATCCCTAACCTTGTTGATTCGAGTCTTCCGGTGGGCGATCAAAAGTCCAACAAAATAGTCCGTCACTGGGGCGATTTGCCCAGTTTTGATTTTAAACCTAAAGATCATTTATCTTTGTCAGAGCATCTAGATATCGTTGATTTTAAACGCGGCGCGAAGTTGACCGGCTCTAACTTTGTCCTGTTTAAGGGCCAAGGCGCGCGCTTAGAGCGAGCTTTAATTAATTTTATGCTCGACTTGCATAGTTTAGAGCACGGTTATACAGAAGTTTCTCCGCCATTTGTCGTTAATTCTCAGTCGATGACCGCGACCGGCCAGTTACCAAAACTGAAAAATGATATGTATCAGTTAAACGATGAGGAATTCTTTTTAATTCCGACGGCCGAGGTCCCGGTTACGAATCTTCATCGGAAAGAAGTTGTTGGTGAAGATGAATTGCCGATGAAGTATGTCGCCTATACGCCATGTTTTAGAAGAGAGGCCGGGTCTTATGGTAAAGATACAAAAGGGCTGATGCGGCTTCATCAGTTTGATAAAGTGGAACTTGTTAAGTTCGTTCATCCTGAAAGATCTTACGACGAACTGGAAATGCTGCTGCAGGACGCCTGTTCGGTTCTTGAGCGTCTTAATATTCCTTATCGGGTTGTACTTTTAGCAACTGGCGATATAAGTTTTGCCGCCGCGAAATGTTATGACATTGAGATTTACGCTCCGGGCATTGATACTTGGCTTGAAGTTTCTAGCTGTTCTAATTTTGAGGACTTTCAAGCCCGGCGGGGAAACATAAAGTACCGGGATAAAAAGAGCGATAAACAACAGTATCTGCACACAATAAATGGTTCAGGCGTCGCTTTACCGAGGCTTGTTACAGTTATTTTAGAGCAGTATCAGCGCTCTGACGGCAGTATCGTTATTCCTGAGGCCCTTCGCCCGTATATGGCCGGCAGGGAAATCATCGAGAAGTAAATATTACCTGAATAATTGAGTAATTAAGTTTTTTAATATTTTCAACTTAATCGCTAACAGTTATGGAAGAACGAAATTTTTCAAACAACTACATTTTTACGCTTGTTAAATTTTTACTGTTTCTGATCCTGTTATGTTTCGCGGTAGAACTTACCCGAAGTTTTTATGCTGACGTTCAATCAAAAGATGGCTTTAAAATAAATGTTTTTTACCTTTCGATTCTTGCGCCGTTTTTGTTCTATACTTTTTGCAGTGACCTAAACCAGTTTTACGGCAAGGTTCAGAGGTTTTTTTTCCGCTCAAGTTTTTTCTCGATGCTTGTTCCGTCGCTGCTTGTGTTTTTCAGCGTTTGTTTTTTCGTACTGCCGAAAGTATTTCATTTTTCTTACAGTAAAGATATATTCCTTTTCATTGGCGGGTTTACTTTTATGAGCCACTTGATTTTTGTGGCTCGGGAAATAAAGGGTTCAACCTTTACAACATTTATTAATTATCTTTTTTTCTTTTCGATACTTTACATGATGCACATTGTTTTGTTTTCCCTTTACCTGGAGGTTGATTTTAATGTTCATCTGGGCAAGATAATCTTTAGTGGAATGCAAAACGGCGCTCGTCTGATACAGCAGCTTTTTGTCCAGGTTTTCCGGTAAAAATATTGATTAGTTTCTGAACCGATTTAATCCTATTCATTTTTTTATTTTAAGTTATGACAATTCGTTTATTCTATTTGGTAATAATTATTTTACTTTTTTGCGGATGCGGTAACTCCCGTGAAAAAGGCGATAGCTTTTTAGAAAATAAGCGTTACAGCCGGGCGATTGAATCGTATCGTGCGGCATTAAACTTTAATCCTGACGATTCAAACGCTCACAGCGGCTTAGCTTTAGCTTCTCTTGGTAAAATTAACCTAAAATATAGAGTTAACAGTTTATTTGCTGATGAGAGTTTAGATAAAGATATTAGCGATTATTCAAGAGATCCGGCAAGTTTTATTGAGTACACCAACGTAGTTAACGAGGCGGTTAGCCATTTTGAGCAGGCTTTTAAAATCGACCAATCTAACGAGCAAGCGTTAACTTACCTTGGTCTTTTGTATTTTTATCAGGGCCGCAACCGGGAAGGGCGTTTCGCGGCAGTTAAGGCGTTAGAGTTAAACAGGAAAAATCCTTTAGCAAACTTATATCTTTCGTTAAACCTGGCTTTTCAAACCGGAACGAACTGTTTTGATATTACGATCGACCGGGTTGTCAGTACCGGCCTGTTAAAGCAGAGTTTAGGTTATATTAAACAAGCTATCAGTTTAAAGCCGGACTTAATCGACAACCGTTCGATACAATTTTTCCTTAATTCTTTACAAACCCAAATAAAGGTAAGAGGCGAAAGTTAGAATTTGGTTGGGTATAAGTTTTTTAAACCATTTATTTTTTGTTTGTAACGCAAATTTCATCAAGTTAGTTGATTTTTATCATTTTTAGTAAGAGTTGTTGTAAAAAATAAAGATAGGGCTGGGTTTTGGAAAAAGTGCTTGTTTGAGAAAGGCTTTATGCTATAATTCATAAATTAGGGTATAGGGTTTCGGGTTCAGGGTTTAGGGAGATAGAGAGTGATAGTTCATAGCTGATAGCTCATAGCTCATAGCTATTAGGAGAAGAGTCAAACAGTAGTCAAACATCGTAAAGAGGAAGTTCTGGATATCTTAAAGCAATTGTTTGACAAGGTTTGACGGTCTCGTCTCGCCAAAGGCGGACGGACCAGTTTGACACGCGTATTCCGCGTGTTTGACGTGAGAGTAACGAACATTTGACAGCTTTCATATATTGGAGAGGTGGCCGAGTGGCTTAAGGCGACGGTTTGCTAAACCGTTGTACGGTTGTAAAGCTGTACCCAGGGTTCAAATCCCTGCCTCTCCGGTTTTCTTCCTCTTCTGAAAAATCATCTTACCCTTAGGGAGATGATTTTTCAGAACATACAGGAAGAGAAAACCGGACACTGACGAAGCTCCGTCGTAGTCAGTGAGTGTCAATCCTGCCTTATTGAAAAATCATCTTACCCTTAGGGAGATGATTTTTCAGAACATACAGGAAGAGAAAACCGGACACTGACGAAGCTCCGTCGTAGTCAGTGAGTGTCAATCCTGCCTTATTGAAAAATCATCTTACCC
>JAQTSA010000111.1 GCA_028711575.1 Candidatus Omnitrophota bacterium
CGGCGGATTGTCGATGAAATAACCTCACTTGTCGAGAAATGGCGGGATAAACCTGGAACGTTGATTATGATTCTGCACTCGATACAAAATCATTATGGTTATGTTCCTCGGGGAGTTTCTTTTATCTTGGCCGGTTTATTGTCGATGCCTTTAGCCCGGATTTACGAAGTTATAACTTTTTATAATTATTTCAAGCTGGAAGAACCGGGTAAATTTACTATCTCAGTATGTATGGGGACTGCTTGCTATTTAAAAGGTGCCGATAAACTATTAGAAGAATTAAAAAAAGAACTCGGGGTTGAAGAGGGCGTAACGACATCTGACGGCCTTTTCCGGTTGGAAGTAGTGCGCTGTTTGGGTTGTTGTGGGCTTGCTCCGGTTATGATGATAAACGGTAAGATTTTTGGTAAGATCAAACCTAAAGATATAAAAGCAATCGTCGAAGGTTATCGTAAAGAGTAGGGTGGACAATGGAAAAAACTGATAGTAATTACATAAAAAATTTACGCGACAAGCTTAAGAAGCAAAAACAATCATGGGTTCGTGTAGGTATGGCAACCTGCGGGATTGCTGCCGGAAGTGATCAGGCTTTTAGTTTTTTTACCGACAAAATTAAAGAGTCTTCACTTGATATTAAGGTCAGTAAATGCGGTTGTGCCGGGATGTGTTATGTCGAGCCATTGGTCGAAGTCGGGATCCAAGGCATGGAATCTGTTTTGTACTGCAACGTTGATCTAGCCGCGGCTTCGGAAATTTTTGAAAAACATATCCTTGGCAATAAAGTTGTAACTCGTTTAGTGTATAACGGTAAAGGCCTTGATAAACAAAAAAGAATTGTCTTACGTAACTGTAGTGTGGTTAACCCGGAGTCAATTGAAGATTATATAGCCTTTGACGGTTATCAGGGATTGATTAAAGTTCTTACCAAATGCAGTTCTGATGACGTTATAAATGAACTTAAAATCAGCGGTCTTCGCGGCCGCGGCGGGGGGGGGTTTCCTACTTGGATGAAGTGGAACTTCGCGAAAAATGCCGTCAGCGACCAAAAGTATATTATATGTAATGCTGATGAAGGTGATCCGGGCGCTTATATGGATCGAAGCGTTTTAGAAGGGGATCCTCATTCGGTTTTGGAAGGGATGATGATTGCCGGATATACTATCGGCGCTTCAAAAGGATTTCTTTATATCAGGGCTGAATACCCTTTAGCTATTGAACGTATTCAGAACGCGATTAACCAGGCTCGGGAATACGGTCTATTAGGTGATAATATTTTAAACCGTAACTTTCAGTTTGATTTGGAAGTCCGATTGGGTGCCGGAGCTTTTGTTTGTGGAGAAGAGACCGCTCTGATCGCGTCGATTGAGGGTAAACGCGGTTATCCTCGACCGCGCCCGCCTTACCCTTCTTTGAAAGGGTTGTGGGGTAAACCAACGGTAATTAATAATGTTGAGACCTTAGCCAACATCGCTATTATTTTAGATAAAGGCGGTAAATGGTTCTCGGAGATCGGGACAGAACACTCCAAAGGAACTAAAGTTTTTGCTTTGACCGGAAAAGTAAAGAGTTCGGGATTGATAGAAGTTCCAATGGGGACAACCTTACGGGAAATAGTCTTTGATGTTGGCGGCGGAGTTTTATACGACAAAAAAATAAAAGCGGTTCAAACCGGAGGTCCTTCCGGCGGAGTTATACCATCTGAATTTTTAGATACTCCGGTTGATTATGAAAATTTGCAGAATCTTGGTTCGATTATGGGCTCCGGCGGAATGATCGTTATGGATGAAGATGATTGTATGGTTGATATTGCCAAGTTTTATATGCAGTTTTGTGTTGATGAATCTTGCGGTAAATGCGCGCCATGCCGTATTGGAACTTATCAAATGCTTCAATATTTAACTAAAATTTCCCGCGGTCAGGCGACCGAAGCGGATATTGATAATCTTGAGGATATTTGTCATGCTGTTCAAAAAGCGGCTCTTTGCGGTTTGGGGCAGACTGCACCTAACCCGGTACTTTCAACCCTGAAATATTTCCATGAGGAATATTTAGAACATGTTAAAGGAAAAAAATGTAGTGCCGGAAAGTGCGTTCGGCTGCTTAATTACAAGATAATAAGAAACGCTTGTAAAAAATGCGGTGCCTGTTTTCATGTCTGTCCGGTGAAAGCTATTTCCGGCAACAAAAATGATGGTTATACAATTGATTCTACTAAATGCATTAAATGCGGTAAGTGTTATGATACTTGCCGTTTTGACGCTGTGAAAAGAGGTTAGTTATGGTAAAAGCTACAATCAATGGTTTAGAGGTCACGGTAAAGCGCGGTACGACTATTCTTGATGCTGCTAAAACGATAAACGTTAAAATTCCTACTTTGTGTAAACATGCTGATTTGCCAGCAAGTGCCGCTTGCGGAATATGTGTAGTTAAAGTGAAGGGAACAACCAAAATGATCCGCGCCTGCTGTACACCGTTGGAAGAGAAGATGGATATTATAACTCACGACGCCGAACTGCAGAAAATTCGCCGAACAGTTCTGGAACTTATTTTATCTAATCACCCTAATGATTGTCTTCAGTGTCCCCGGAACAATAATTGTGAGCTGCAGAGCTTAGCGGCTGATTTTGGTATTTGTGAAGTTCCTTTCCCTCAATTTTTAAGGGAGCTTCCGGCTGATAAATCGACGAAAACTATAAATCTTATTCCGGAAAAATGTATTCTTTGCGGCCGTTGCGTCTATGTCTGTCAGGAAATCCAGGACGTTTGGGCTTTATCTTTTATTGAACGCGGTCATCAAACCAGGATTTCTCCGGCCGGAGATATTAACCTGTCGGAAAGTCCTTGTATTCAGTGCGGTCAGTGTTCAGCTCATTGTCCAACAGGGGCTATTTCTGAGTTTGATGAAACTTCGGTTGTTTGGGATAATCTGTATAATGAAGATAAATATTGTGTTGTTCAGATAGCTCCGGCAGTAAGAGTCGCAATCGGTGAAGCTTTTGGATTTAGAAATGGTGAAAACTTTACCGGAAAACTTTACGCTGCCCTGCGCCGTTTAGGCTTTAAAGCCGTGTTTGATACCTGTTTTGGAGCTGATTTGACTATTATGGAAGAAGCTACGGAATTTGTTCAGCGCTTTGCTCATAAGAAAGGCAAGTTGCCGTTAATTACTACTTGCTGTCCGTCATGGGTTGATTTCATGGAGAAGTTTTATCCGGATATGATTGAAAATTTTTCTTCAGCCAAATCTCCTCATGAAATGTTGGGAGTTATGGCCAAAACTTATTACGCTCAAAAAAATAGCATTGATCCATCAAAAATTTATATGGTTTCAATTATGCCTTGTACCAGCAAAAAATATGAAATCAGCCGAAGCAAAGAAATGTTTGTTTCCGGGTATCAGGATGTTGATGTTTCTCTTACAACCAGGGAATTGGCGCGAATGCTTAAACAAGCCGGTATTGATTTTGTGAATTTAGAACCTGAAGAACCGGAGAACATTCTTGGCGAGTACACCGGCGCGGGAGTTATTTTCGGCGCGACTGGCGGAGTGATGGAGGCGGCTCTTCGCACCGCTTATTATTTTATTACCGGGGAAAATTATAAAGAAATAAAATTTGAAAGCGTACGTGGTTTAGAAGGAGTTAAAGAAACAAGTATTAATATCCAGGGCACCGAAGTTCGGATCGCCGTTGCTCATGGTATCGGTAACGTTGAATATGTTATAAAGAAAATTGAAGCTGCTCTTGCTTCGGGGCAAGATCTGCCATATCATTTCGTGGAAGTAATGGCTTGTCCCGGAGGATGTGTCGGCGGTGGTGGTCAACCTTATGGGGCAACTGACAGTTTGCGGTTGATTCGAGCCAAAGGGTTATATGATGATGATGACAGTAAGAATCTACGTTATTCTCACGATAATCCTTTCATTAAAAAGATATATAAAGAGTATTTAGGCGCGCCGTTAAGCGAAAAAGCTCATAAATTGTTGCATACCCGGTATCTGCCGCGGCCGCTTTACAAAAAGTAAATTATTAAATTCAGGTAACGAAACCCTGAGGTAAGGACGCTCGTCTAATCTGAAGGAGAACCAGTTGCGAACAAATATTCCCGGTTTTCTGCCGATTAGACAGAAAACCGGGTTTTTTTTTAGAAAAAGGGGGAAGAAATGGCTAGCCGGTTGGGATTTGTCGGTATTATTATTGAAGATAGAAAAAAATCTGCGGTTAGCGTTAACGCTTTAATCGGAGAATATGGTGATATTATTCTTGCTCGTCTCGGTCTTCCTTATAAAGAAAAAGAGTGTAGTGTTATCACTTTGATCGTTGACGCAACTACTGATAAACTCGGGGCTTTAACCGGCAGACTCGGTAAGTTATCCGGTGTTTCGGTTAAATCGGCTTTAAGCAAGGAGAAGTAGTGATGAAATCTTTTCGCGTTGAAACCGATTCTTTAGGCCAACAAAAGATTCCAGAAAATATTTATTGGGGTATACATACTAAACGGGCTATTGATAATTTTAATATTTCCCAATATCGGCAGGATAAAAAGTTAATTAGCGCCTACGCTTATGTTAAGCAAGCCGCCTGTTTGGTTAACGCTGAACTGGGGTTTATTAGCTTCGAAAAAGCTAAAGCGCTTTCTGATGCTTGTGACGAAATCATTGCCGGAAAACATTCTGAATCTTTTCCCTTAGATCCCTTTAGCGGCGGCGCTGGAACATCTTTTAATATGAATCTTAACGAAGTTATCGCTAACCGGGCTCTGGAAATTCTTGGCCAAAGCAAAGGCGATTATACTGTTATATCGCCTTTAGAGACTGTAAACTTACATCAGTCAACCAACGATACTTTTCCTACTGCGGTCAAAGTAGCGGCTTTGTTTTATCTTGATGATTTAGAAAGTTCTTTAACTGATCTCCAGCAGGCTTTTCAGGGTAAGGAACAGGATTTTTCTGATATCATTAAACTTGGCCGGACAGAAACCCAAGCGGCGGTGCCGATGACTTTGGGTTTAGAGTTTTCGGGATTTTCTGAACTTTTCACTCAGGACCGCTGGCGGGTATTTAAGGCCCGGGAAAGGTTAAGGCTGATTAATTTTGGCGGCACAGCTATTGGCACGGGATTAACTGCTCCCCGGGACTATATTTTTCGAGTCACCGATAAGTTGCGTTCTTTGACTGGTTTAAATCTTTGCCGAGCAGAAAATCTGATTTATCCGACTCAAAACGCCGATAGTTTCGTTGAAGCTTCAGGGATTTTAAAAACTGTCGCGGTTAACCTTATAAAGGTTTCTCGTGATTTGCGATCATTATCGGCTTTAGGCGAAATCAGTTTAGCGGCTCTTCAAGCCGGCTCATCGATTATGCCGGGCAAAATTAATCCGGTTGCTTTGGAAGCGGTTATTCAGGCTGGACTTAGATGTTTATCGAATGACAGTCTTTTAAATAATGCCGCCGCCTTAGGCAGTTTACAAATAAATGAATTTTTACCGTTAATCGCTTTTAGTTTGTTAGAAAGTTTAGGGTTACTGAATAATGCTGTTGTTATTTTGAATAAAACAGTAATAACTTTAACGGCGAATGAAGAGCGTTGCCGGTTTTATCTAAATAATAGCCCGGCTATTATTACTGCTTTTTTACCGTTGTTGGGGTATAACCGTACTTTAGAATTACTTAAAGAATATCAATCCGGGCCGCAGACAGTTTCGATACCTGATTTTTTAAATGACCGAATTGGGCAAGAACAAGTTAATAGGGTTTTGTCGCCGGAAAATCTTAGGCGCCTGGGTTTTACTGAAACCCACGAGGGAAGATAATGGAAACTACAGCTAAATCAAATAGGCTGCATATAGCTTTGTTCGGCCGGACAAATGTCGGCAAATCCAGCTTTTTAAACTTTTTATTCGCTCAAGATGTCTCGATTACTTCGGAAATTGCCGGTACAACAACAGATGTTGTAGAAAAACCGATGGAACTTTTACCGATTGGACCGGTAGTTTTTATTGATACCGCCGGACTTGGCGATAAAACCGCGCTAAGCGATAAACGGCTGAAAAAAACTCAAAAAGTTTTTGAACGCGCGGACCTTATACTTTTAGTTACTGAATCAGGAGTCTGGGGCGAATATGAAAATTTTGTTATGACTTCGGCCGCTTACGGAAACATTCCGGTTATAGTAGTTATAAATAAAATTGATATTTCTTATCCTAGCGATGATTACTTTAGCGAAATAAAATCAAAAG
>JAQTSA010000112.1 GCA_028711575.1 Candidatus Omnitrophota bacterium
GAGTACATAGAGGTCTTTTATAACAAACAAAGACTCCACTCGACTTTGGGTTATCTAAGTCCTCATGAGTATGAGGTGAAAAATAATAACGGATCAGGTGTCTATTAATTTAGGGGAACTCCAGACCCGGAAAACGGAAAACAATTGGATCGGATAAAGGGGCAGGCGCTTAAAGCGGAGAAGATGACATTGAGAGGTTAGTCTCAGGATTTCAGAACATGGATTATTTATTAACATTGTCCACTAAAGAGGGGAAGGTCAATAATGAGCTAACCCGGGTTTGACGGACACTAAAAAACGCCCAGATTGTTATTTTATTCTTCGGGAGGGGGTTGCTTGGTGTTGACAAAGATATCAATAGGTGACCAGTTAGTTGTATTAATATTGTTTGTGGCGGCTATTGGTTTCGGATTATCGGTCTATTTTCGAAAACGTATGAATCGAGGACCTTGAGGGAGTAACTAGATCAGCTGTCTTTTAAAGGAGGATCGTTATGGGTGCTATGGTTGTTTTATCAACGATATTTATTTGTGTAGTGGGACCGTCATTTGCTATTGCGAAAATATGGTCGGGGACGTTTAAAATAGTTGAGCAAGATAAACCGCTTAAATTTTTATGGTTTGCACTTGGCGGTACATTATTGTGTGTCATGCTTGGAGGAGCGGCGCTTTACGTTATTTACCTTTTGTTTAGGGTGTAGGATAATAATCATTTTATGATAATCTCTTTATTAACAATCATCTCAAGCATTATTTTCTGTTGCCTTCTTTTTATTGAATTTACGCTTTCTGCGGCTCTTTTAGTTATCATTATCTTTCTTCCAGTAATATATAGCCTTTACTCTCTCATACCGTATTTGTTTCGCATGAATTACTCTGCTGGTCGCTCTGAAGTGAATAAGTTTATTACAAGAGATTTCATGCCGCTTTTCCTTATGGGTGTTTCTGTGTTCCTCTATTTTAGAACTTACTCCCCACAATGGTTTACTGAAGACACGAGCCAATGGTATTTGCTAAATCCTAATATCGGGAATATTTTTCTGTTCGTTATTTTTTCATTGGCTTATGGCATGTTAGAAACCCATATGCTAAGGACTCAGTTGGAACAAACGGTTCGGGAGAATGGGCTTGTGGATAGGAAAAGTATTTCAGATTTGTATGGTAAGTCTCCTTTCCCGGAGACAAATACTCAGTCTTTTTTAACAAGGAAGTTTCTAAAACTGCAAAATGAGAATAGTGTATTAGCTTTTGAAAAGGTAGCTTTTTTTATTCCGCTTGTTATTTATTATTCCGGATTAGGTAAGTATATATTTAATTTAATCCAATATAAAGACATTGGTGATATGTTAACTTTTTTTATCTTTATCTTACATTTCGGTGTTTCTGTAAGATATGTTGTCTGTTGGCATTTAAGGGTTATTATTAGAATAGAGATGCAACGGGGTTAGCTTAGACTCCACTTTCGAAACTAATAGCTTTGCGGGTATTGGGTTCAGGATGTTGGGTATAGAGAATATTAGCCATGGCTTATAGTTATCAGGAAAAGAGTTAAACGAACCTGGGGAGTGATTTTGTTATTGAGTGATGAGGGCTTAAGCCTAATTCCAATTAGGCTGGAAGTGGTATCTCTAGATATATAGAAAAAGAAAAATGGACTTGCGATGAGCATCGTCAAAGTTGGATCTTCTAATCACCTTTCTAATTTTAAAAAATATCGAACCATAGTCTATAGTTCGGTAGAGTGAGCGCCTATAACTCCTGTAATTGTTGATTTTTACATATATTGCATGGTTCGATAGGTTCGATAAATTTTAAAAGGATTATTGTAATACTCAATAAAAATGATATACTGTTATCGAACCATAACTAGAGGTCTGATAGGCTTGTGAATTGTAAGTCTATTTTTTCCAATATTTTATGAAATATTAGCCAAATCTAATGGTTCGATAGGTTCGGTGTAATAAAGTTTTTTTCATCTAAAAAGGGGCTTTATTGTAAAACTTGAGGTGAATGAGATGAAAATAAAGCTAGACTCAATAAAAAAAGAAATTAAACAATTGCGCCAAACAAAGGGGCATTTAGTTCATGTTTCAAATTCAGAATGGTATTCTTTGTTTAAAGATGAAATTCGCAACTCTATTGCTATTGAAGGAGTCTTTGCCAATAGACAAGATCTAATTGATGTTTTAGAGCGGAACAAGCGTACAGATAAACATAAAGCCGCGTCCATTCTTGGATATTTTGAATCAGCGTCAACGATGTATGAGTATGCAGTCAATCAATATAAAGAAAATGAATTCTCTTTACGCATGGCTGACGTTAAGCAAATCCATACACTTTTAATGCGATATGAGAAAGACATAGGGTTTTATGTTGGCGAGGTTGGTGAGTTTCGGCGTGTCAGAGCAGAAGTCGCTCAATCAACATTTACTCCGATTAATGAATTTTATGTTAGAAGAGCTATGGAACTGTTCATTAAATGGGTGAATTACCATCTAAATGCAAAAAAATATGATCCAATTTTATTGGCGGTAATGGCTCATGTTTGGTTTGAATCTATTCACCCTTTTAGGGATGGCAACGGAAGAGCAGGTAGAATTTTATTGTCTTATATTCTTATTGGCTGTGGTTTGATGAATGTTGCTATTAAGGGGATTTCTAAAAAATCTCGTGACTGTTATTATAATGCATTAGAGAAGGCGGATGATCAATTTGAAATTATACATCGGAAAATTGAAGAAAAAAAGGTTTATGAAGTGCAAGAAGTTGACCAGGGTCTTATCACTAATAGTTTTGATGAATTTCTAGCTATTGTCACCGATAGCCTTAATGCTTCTATTTTCCGTTTGAAAGAAATAGATATGAATAATATTGATAAAGAAGCCAAATTATCTTTAAGCGATCTGGCGAAGATATATAATTATTCTAAAAACTATTTGCGTAACCTTATAAATCGAGGGAAGCTAAAAGGCGAAAAAAGAGGGAAGACTTGGTATGTCCGCGTAAAAGATATGGCTGATTATATTCAGCGAGTTGG
Source organism: Candidatus Omnitrophota bacterium (assembly GCA_028711575.1). Taxonomy (GTDB): domain Bacteria; phylum Omnitrophota; class Gorgyraeia; order Duberdicusellales; family 4484-171; genus JAQTSA01. The sequence goes on from JAQTSA010000112.1 coordinate 3,037, forward strand.
GGCAGAATAACCGAGTCAGACTGAAAATAGGGACAGAGTTAACGCCGACCCTTTTAAATTTTTGATTTTTAAGAGCTAAAATAGTAGAAACTAAAAAAATGTTTGAAGAACTAGTCTTTCAATACGGGTATGTCGGGCTTTTTATTGTTAGCTTTTTAGCGGCGACTATTTTGCCGCTTGGCTCAGAAATTTTTGTCGTTGCTATGGTTGTCTCAGATTTCAATGTAGGCGTTGTGTTTCTGGTCGCGACTATCGCAAATACGCTCGGCGCCATAACAAACTATTATGTTGGAAAGTTAGGCACACATTTTGTTATGTCTCGTTATGTCAAAGTAGATTCTGATAAACGGCGTAAAGCTGAAAGAATCTATCAGAAATGGGGCGCGCCGGTTTTATTTCTTTCCTGGGTTCCTGTTGTGGGCGACTTATTAACCGTAGTCGCGGGGGGATTTAAACTTAAATTATCTATTTTCACCTTTTGGGTTTTTTTGGGAAAATCTTTCCGATACTTTTTTGTTATTAAGTCGGCGGAACTAATCGCACGGAGTGTTTAAAAAGTAAAAAGGCGTTACAGCTATTTAATTGACAATTTATTTTTTTTGCTGAACGCAGCTTTTTATAAATGTGGTCAGAAAATATCTTAACCGAAATATTAATTGAGGGTTAGCATGAAACAAAATATATCGTTAGCCTTGGTATTATTAACATCGTTCATTTTTTTGTCTTTTTTGTCTTTTTTGCCTTTGTCCGTATTTTCTAAAAACCTTGCTGATAAGACCTTTGACTTTTTGTTGCCTAAAAGAAATCAAAGCGATAATAAAGTTATTGCCGGCGATAATCTGGCCGAGCATATCCTTTCGGCCTTGAAATTGTACGAGTTAGATAACGGTATGCTTCCTACAACAGAACAAGGATTAAAAGCTTTGGTTGTTAAGCCGAGCCATGCGCCAATACCCGAGAACTGGAACGGCCCTTATCTTGACTTTCAAAAACTTATCGACCCTTGGGGCCAACCATATCTTTATACTAAATCTAAATGTAACTATTGCCAACTTCGGTCTCTGGGGTTTGACCGTTTAAAAAATACGAACGATGATATAGTCTTAAACCATATCGGTTCCGGAGACGACAGCTGTGCAAACTCAACCAACTTAAACAGTAAATCAATAGCTTATTTAACTGAGCAAATAAAGAAAGATTTACCTAAGACCGTTGAAATAGTCTCTTTAGAGTTCAAACCCGATGGCAAGTTTTTGTTGGAGGGGCGCGCCGATAAGATTAGCAGAGTTTATGAATTAATTACTGGTTTAGAAAAGAATTCTTTGTTTAAGAATATAAAACTTACGGTGAAAGTCTTGAATCAAATTAACTTTAGTCTAACTGGCGATCTTAAATTTTGAAGGTGATTTCGGAAAGTAGCAGGACAAAGCTTGAGATAAAATCGTAAAAAGTAATGGTTCTAGGCGCCGTAAAAAAAGTGAAATTTTTAAAATGAATAATTTTCGGGTATATAACAAAATTTTTGTCTTAAGCTTTATAACTGTAGTTGCATCCCACTCTTATCTTTTTGCTGAAAAATTGATCCTTAATTCAGGTAAAATTATCGAGGGCGAAATTGTTGGAACTTCTTCGGATTCGGTTAAATTAAAGTCTAACGGGATAGTTTTAACCTACTATAACGATCAGATCAAAACTATCGACGGCAAACCGTTTCCTCAGCCGGGATCGGCTAAAATATCTTTTCTACCTAACCAACCAAACTCAAAATCTAATGCTGGTTCAGCCCAAATCGTTTATTCTAAAAAGAATAATTCAGATCTTAATGACGGTGAACAGATCATTTTTGATAACTCAAAACAGACAATATTATATACAAATATTTCATACATGTTTATGATCACTTTACCGTCAGAGTGGAGCGGGTTTTATAAAAAGATGTCTGATGGTCAGAAATTGTACTCAGGCGATAATGGCGACGCGATATCATTTAGGCGAAAAGAAGACGGATCTGTGTCTATTGATCTAATAATGGAACGCGGTTACTCTAATCTCGATCAGGCTGTAAATAAATACCTCGATTTAATTAAATCAAATCCTCAAAGTAAGTTACTTTCTGGCCCAGAAACTGTGATTGTCGGGAGAGAGGCCTTTGAGCGTATCATTTTTTTTGATGATTCTAAAGGTCTATCAACACGCTACTTTTTATATCATCCGAAAGAGAGGACAACTTATGTAATTACCTTTAATTGTTTGGATGAGAGTTTGTCCGCCCGTTACAACTCCGAATTTAATAAGATTCTTGAAAGTGTAATCCCGGGAATTGGCTTGCAAATTACGCTGTAGAGAGTGTTTAGCTTTGGCGAGAGGGTTGATCAGCTCATAGTTCATGTGCTTTTGTGAAGAGTCAAATGGTTGTCAAACCGCTCGTTCTTCGAACGTCGCTGTCAAACGATGGTCAAACGTTGTTTTAAAGATGTCAAAAATCGTCAGGCAATAGTCAAACCGGACCTTCGGTCCTGTCAAACATTGTGGGTAGATGCGTTTAATTGAAATTGGTGGAAATTAATAGAACCTTATAGCAATTAAGTTGTGTTCTAATAAAGGTGGTTTCCAAAAGCAACAAATTTCAATAAATATCAAGCAATTTCTGACAATCTCAAAAGTATTATCATAAACAATTGTTTGACGGCACGGCAGTGCCAATTTGGCGGTCTCGCCGTGAGGCGAACCAGTTTGACGAAGCGATAAGCGTGTTTGACGAATCACATGTATACATTGATTCTTTATATTTTACTTTATATTTTGGTTATTTTGGTTTATAATTTTTACAAAGATAGAAATTAAGGAGAGTTATGTCTTTAACCGGTTTTTTGCCGATAGTCCTTTTTGTTGGGTTTGTAATCTTTATGTTCAAATTTAGTATTGAACAGAGTAAAAAAAAACTGGCCGAATTACGCCGGATTGCTCCTCTAATCGGGTTTACGGTTAATAATAACAGATATGGCTTAAATGAGTGTAACGAAGTCCCGCCGGATTTTTTGATCGACTATTTTAAAGTTACGCCATTAGGGTATTTGTTTGGCTCTTATGTCAAAGGGCAGGCTACAGCAAGTAGTGATATTGATCTATATATGGAATCTGATTTATACGGATTAGAGTATTTTGAATTC
>JAQTSA010000113.1 GCA_028711575.1 Candidatus Omnitrophota bacterium
GGAAGTGCCGTTAGCCTTATCTTTTGTTTAGGTGCGGCCTTGATTGAAAAGGCTCTTAAGTTTTCAGTTACTTCAAATAAAACCTTTTCTCCGGAAATTAAACGGTTATCAAAGTTAAGAGAACGGATTTTAACTTATAGCGATTTAGACGGCCAACTGTTTAGCGAAATATTTAAGAGTAGAGATGCAAAAAAAATCGAGGCTGTTAAGAATAGCGAAAAAATAGTAGTTGATCTCGGCAAATCATGTTTGGTGGTTCTAAATCTGGCTAAGAAGGTTGAGTTTTTCGTAAAAAAAGGTATAATGAGTGATTTCATTATCGGCAGAGAAACAATCGTTGTTGTCTTAGAAGGGTGCATCCTTAACCTTGAAGCGAACAGTAAAATGTTCGGCAGGAATTCAGCCTATACTGATAAATTTAAAACCGTGCTCTCCAATGAACGAAATCTCAGGAGTAGATAAACTTTATTCTTCGTTTAAAGAAAGACTTAAAACTAACCTTTTACTTTTTGAGAAGTTGAGTCTTGCTTCAGTAGCTGTATGCGATGATTTTGACTGCGTTAGTTATCGTACTCAACAAAAAAAGATAGCTGATGAGCTGGGAGTTGAGTATATACCGATAAACATATCTTCCGATATATCCTTTTCAGCCTTTCAACAAAGAATCTTCGATCTGAATCATGACCCTCAAATAAATGGTATTGTAATAAATAAACCTTTTCCTAATGCCTGGGGTGAAGAAGATGTTTTTTCTTTAATTGACCCGGCTAAAGATATCGAGGGTATGACTCCTTATAATTTGGGCCGGCTGTTAATGGGCGCTGATGCTGTTGTCTCGCCGACGGTTAGGAGCGTTTTGCAATTTTTAAATCTTGCCGGGATAAGCCTTCGCGGTAAAAACATTCTAATTGTGGGTGCTTCAGTTTTAATCGGTAAACCGTTATCTTTAATTCTAACCAATATGTTCGCCACCGTCAGTCTTGCTCATGTTGCCACCTTTAATTCCGGCTGGTTACCTTTTTACGTTGAAAATTCAGATATTGTTATTTCCGCGGTTGGCGTCGCTCAACTGATAAAAGCTGATTGGTTAAGAAACGGCGCCATCGTTATTGATGTCGGCGTGGGATACAAGGACGGTAAAATGTGCGGAGATGTTGAATACGAAAAAGCCAAAGAAAAGGTAGCTTTTATAACTCCGGTGCCGGGAGGTGTTGGAATGTTTACGACACTTTTTTTATTGGATAATCTTATCAAGGTTGTTTCTGAAAATAAGGGCAAAAAAAATGAGTAAAGATGTCACTGTAATTGGAGCGGGAAATGCTGGTATAAGTTTTGTTCGCCGGCTTCGGGAAAAAGACTCTTCAGCCAAAATAGTTCTTATCGATAAAAATTCTTTCTATTACGATAAGCACGCCTTTATAAACTCACTCCAAATTAAGGAGAAAATGGATCTAGATAGTTGGTGCTTGCAAAATAATGTTACTTTTATTAACGGTACGGTTGATAAGGTGAGCGTTCGAAAATCAAAGATATATTTTAAGAAGCGGGAATTAATCAGTTTTAAAAACCTTGTTCTTGCCAGCGGGTTGGTTTCAAAAAAACTTTCCTTAAAGGGTGAGAACAAAGAAGGTACTTTTTATTTAGACAATATTGATCCCGGGCCGGTGTTAAAACTTCTTAAATTGTCGCCGGACGTAACAGTTTATATCAAGACTTTCATTGGCTGTAAGCTGGCTTTAAGTTTAAAAGCGATCGGCAAAGAAGTTAGAGTAGTCTCTGATAACAATGATTTTTTTAATGATTCCCAGATTAGTCTTGGGGCTTTGCTTGAGGAACGCGGCATTCTGTTTTATGACAATACTTTTATTTCCGAAATAATCGGTGAAAGTATGGTCAAGGCGGTAAAAATCAATCCTTTAAAAGTTTTTCCTTCTCAACTGGTTTTTATTGATTCCGGATTCTCGGCAAATAGTGATTTGTTTGAAGAAGAGGTAGAGTTGCGGGGAAGTTTTAAGACCAACCATGAAAATCTTTTAATGGCCGGCTCAGTTACTAGAGATGAACTTGATTTAATCGGGAATACAACCGGCCTTAATGATTCTCAGGAATCGAAAAGAGCGGGGATTTGTTTGGCCGATTTCTTTTTAGCTGAAAAATCGGCTGATTTTACTAGAATTTTGTTGAATTTAGAGCAGAAAAGAGATATTATAAAAGAAATTTTTAAAAAATGTCCGGTGATAAAAGAAGTTAATAGCCAGATTGATGAGTCGGGTACTCCGGTTTTTCAGGCGGAACAGGAAGTCCGGGGCCAGTTTAGGTTAGAGGCAAGTCAAGATAGTTTTACCGGGCCGGATACTCAGCGCGAAGAGAAAAAACAGCAATCAAACAATGAAGATAAAGACGCTTCTGATAGTCAGGATAAGTACTTATTACCAGAAAAAGATAATGAATTGCAAGATAAGAAGGAGGTTTTATAATGGCTGAATGGGTTGGAATAGGAAGACGCGCTCGACGATGTTATGGCTTTGATGAAATAGCTCTTGCTCCGGGAAAATCTACGCTTAATCCGGAGGAAGTCGAGATATCGTGGGATTTTGGCGGGAAAAATTTTCCGGTGCCGATACTGGCGGCTGCTATGGACGGCGTCGTCGATGTCAATTTCGCGATTGAAATGACTAAACAAGGCGGCGTCGCTGTTTTAAATCTTGACGGTGTACAAACCAGATATGACAATCCTTCGGAGGTATTAGATTCGATAGCAAAAGCTACTCCTCAAGAAGCGACTAATTTAATCCAGAAAGTATATACTACGCCGGTAAAAAAAGAGTTGGTCGCGAAACGGGTTTCTGAAATAAAGAAAGGCGGCGGATATGCCGCGGTAAGCTGTATACCTCAAAATGCCCGTAGTTTTGGCCCGATAGCTCAGGAAGCTGGCGCTGATTGTTTTGTCGTGCAATCAACTGTTACAACCAAAGAGCATATTGCGACTAAATACGAATCTTTAGATTTAACTAAGTTTTGTAAAGATACAAAAATGCCGGTTATTATTGGTAACTGTGTTACTTATGACGTAACTTTAGAATTGCTGGAAACCGGATGCAGCGGTTTGCTTATTGGCGTTGGCCCGGGGGCAGCTTGTACAACCCGCGGAGTTCTGGGAATTGGTGTTCCTCAGGTCACGGCAACTATAGATTGCGCTAATGCTCGTGACATTTTTTACCAAAAAACCGGAAAGTATATCCCGATTATTACTGATGGCGGAATGCGCCGTGGTGGCGACGTTTGTAAAGCTTTTGCCTGTGGTGCTGACGCGGTTATGATCGGCTCGGCTTTTGCCCGGACAAAAGAAGCGCCCGGCCGCGGTTTTCATTGGGGTATGGCTACTTCGCATAGTAATCTGCCGCGGGGAACAAGAATCGAAGTTGGTATTTCCGGTACGATTGAACAGATTTTGGTTGGCCCGGCATTGGTTGATGATGGGTCTCAAAATTTGTTGGGCGCTTTAGCAACGTCGATGGGATGTCTAGGTGCCAAAACCATTAAAGAGATGCATTACGCTGAAATTATAATTGCTCCTTCAATCCAAAGTGAAGGAAAAATGTTTCAGGCAATGCAGCGCGTTGGTATGGCTAAATAAGTTCCGGCTCCTGAAAACTTGTTTTGATCTCTGGTTTGAAAATCGTAATTTTTGATTTTCGACTGTTAACAACCAGTCAAAGATTAAATAACTTAAAAGGGGTAGGGATAAAGTGCTTAACGGTTTTTTAGACTTTAAGCAATATCCAATGCCCTAAAAAGGAAAAATGAAAATAGATAAGATTCTTATTCTTGATTTTGGTTCGCAATACACTCAACTCATTGCCCGGCGGGTCCGGGAGTTGAGGGTATATAGCGTTATTGAGCCCTGTACGATTTCCTTAGAACGAATAAAAGAAATTAACCCTAAAGGGATAATCCTTTCCGGCGGACCGCATAGCGTTTATGAAAAAAATGCGCCCTGTTTTAACAAGGAAATTTTTGAGCTTGGCATCGCGGTCCTTGGTATTTGTTATGGTATGCAGATCATGGTTAAAACTTTAGGCGGTAAGGTCGCAGAATCAAAACAGCGGGAATATGGCCGGGCTCAGATGTACATTGATGATCATGATGGTATCTTTTTTTCTTTGCCGGCGAGTATTGTTTCTTGGATGAGTCATACTGATAAAGTAACGGTTCTTCCTAAAGGGTTCGCTCAGTCGGCCCATACTTTAAATACGAAATACGCTTCAATCTGTGATCCGAAACGAAAACTTTTCGCGGTTCAGTTTCATCCTGAAGTGGTGCATACCGAACATGGGCTGCAGATACTATCTAATTTTTTGTTTCGGGTTGCTGACTGCTTTGCCAACTGGCAGCTTGGTGACTTCATTCAGGAACAGATCCGGGAAATAAGAAAAAAAGTCGGTAACAGCAATGTGATTTGCGGTTTGAGCGGAGGTGTTGATTCAACTACGGCCGCGGTTTTAATTAGTAAAGCTATCGGCAAAAAATTAAAATGTATTTTTGTCAACAATGGCGTTTTGCGAAAAGGCGAGGCTGTTCAGGTTCTTAAAATATGCCGGGATAAACTTAAATTAAATGTTGTTTATGCTGACGCGACCAATAGTTTTTTAGGCAAGCTGAAAGCTGTAACTGACCCTGAGGTCAAACGGAAAATAATCGGGCATGAGTTTATAAATGTTTTTGACCAGGAAGCCTCTAAAATTAAAGACGTAAAGTTTTTAGTGCAGGGAACGCTTTACCCTGATGTCATTGAGTCGATATCGTTTTTTGGCGGGCCAACGGCTACGATTAAAAGTCATCATAATGTCGGAGGATTACCAAAGGATATGAAACTTAGTCTTATTGAACCGTTTCGACAGTTGTTTAAGGATGAAGTCAGAGAAATTGCAAATCTTATGGATATGCCCCAGGAAATTGTCGGCCGTCACCCTTTTCCCGGGCCAGGCCTGGCGATACGGATTATTGGTGAGGTAACGAGAGAGCGTCTGCGAATTTTGCGTGATGCTGACCTGATTCGCGAAAAAATAATTCGAAAACGCGGCCTTTACGACGCGATTTGGCAGTCTTTTTGTGTCTTGCTGCCTTTGAAAACGGTAGGTGTTATGGGCGATAAACGTACTTATGAGAATGTTGTAGCTGTCAGGGCGGTTAAAAGCGTTGACGGTATGACCGCTGATTGGTCGGATATTCCCCATGATGTTTTAGGCGAAATATCCAACGCCATTATAAATAAGGTTCGGGGAATCAACCGCGTGGTTTATGATATCAGCTCAAAACCGCCAGCAACAATTGAATGGGAATAATTCTAAGCTGAAAATATACGATTGATTTTGTTTGCCGACTTAGGCCATGTAAGTTGGGTTTTTTCTGGCAAAGGTTTTTAGATAAAAACAATTATAAATTGCCAGACCTATCCGTCCTAATGAAAGTCATTTTTATAGCTTTGCGTTGACTATTATGAAACACGCTGATTTTGTCCATCTACACGTTCATACCCAATACAGCCTTCTTGACGGTGCCTGCCTCCTAGATCGTCTTGTCGATAAAGCGGTAAAATACAAGTTGCCGGCCTTAGCTATCACTGATCACGGAAACATGTTTGGAGCTATAAAGTTTTATAACTTGTGCATGAAAAAAGGTGTAAAGCCGATCATCGGCTGTGAAGTTTATGTTGCCGGTGATTCTCGTTTTAACCGTGAATATAAGCCGGGCGCTAATACCAATAATCATCTTGTTCTTTTAGTTAAAGATGAAGTCGGATATAAAAACCTCATTAAGCTGACCAGTTTAGCTTATACTGAAGGATTTTACTATAAGCCGCGGGTAGACAAGGAGCTTCTTAGCCAGTACAGTCAAGGTCTCATTGCCTCCAGTGCCTGCCTTAAAGGTGAAATTCCCTGCAGTATCCTGGCCGGCGATATAAGTTCCGCCTATAAAATTACTGACGATTACCTTAATATCTTTGGTAAAGACAATTTTTACTTGGAACTTATGGAAAACGGCTTGCCGGAACAGAATACGGTTAATAAAACGCTTATTGATATTTCAAAAGATTTAAATGTTCCGCTTATCGCGACGAATGACGTCCATTACATTGAGCCGGAAGCGGCGATAGCTCAGGAAGTTTTATTGTGTATTCAGACTCAGACC
>JAQTSA010000114.1 GCA_028711575.1 Candidatus Omnitrophota bacterium
GAACAGGCCGATATCCTAAAAGTCGCTTCCGACAAAAACCAGATGACCGAATTGGAAAAAAAACATACTCCAATGATCATCGTCGTTAAAAGTTGCGGGCTGATACCTGAGCTCTGTATCGATGTCCACGTTAAAATTGGGGAAATTATCCACCCAATGACAAGCCAACACCTGATCCAGACGCTTGATTTCTATCTCGACAAAAATTTCCTGTCACGGGTCATTTTAACACCGGAAAAACTAAATCCCGCGGCCGGAATGCATCTAAAGGCTAACAGTGGTACTTTAACAGTTATAAGTTCATGTAACTTACATGGTAAATGGATAAAAGATACAATGCTTTAAACTTACCAAGCCGAAAGGTTACCGGCAAGTTAAAAAATCTTAGGAGATTTTATGACTGATTTTTTCTCTGCCCGCGATATTGTCGAATTCGCCGTCGAGATAGAAAAAAACGGTAAAGTTTTTTACCAAACCGTAGCCGCCGACAGTAAAGACGATAAAGCAAAAAAAACATTTCAAGGTTTATCCGATGCCGAAGACGAACACGCTAAGGTTTTTGCTAATATTTTAAGAAGGCTTGAGCCCTTTGAGCCGAAAGAAGCCTTTAACGACGAATATTTTGCTTATATGAAATCTATCGCCGACGAGCACGTTTTCACTAAAGCCGCAAAAGGAAAAGAAATAGCCAAAAGCACAAAAACTCCCCAGCAGGCAATATCTATCGCTATAGTTTTCGAAAAAGACTCGATTAAATTTTATGATGAGATGAAAAAAGCTGTAATAGCAAAAGAACACCCGATCATCGACGAATTAATTGAGAATGAATATCAGCATCTGAAAATATTGGAAGACCTGACAAATCAAAAGGAGCTAAACGATGAATAAAAAAGTAAAAGTTTTCAGCACGCCAACATGTCCCTACTGCATTCACGCTAAAGATTTTTTAAGAGAAAATAATATTGAATTTGAAAATATCGACGTTTCCCAAAATCAGGAAAAAGCTCAAGAGATGGTAAACCTTTCCGGGCAAATGGGTGTACCAGTAATTGCAATAGACGAAACAATAGTTGTTGGTTTCGACAAGAACAAAATAAAACAACTTCTGAATATTTAATTTTTTATGTATGAACTAATCATTATTGGTGCCGGGCCGTGTGGGATAACCGCAAGCGTTTACGCCGCACGGAAAAAAATAAATTTCCTTTTAATTAGTCCGGATATCGGCGGACAGGCAGCTTGGAGCGGTGATATCGAAAATTATACGGGCTATCAGTTTATTACCGGTCCGGAATTAGCTAAAAAATTAGAGGAACACATAAAACAGTATAATATTCCTTTTAAAGAAGGAGAAACTGTTACTAGCATAGTTAACGCTGACGATTTTTTTACCGTTAATACCGATAAATCCAGCTATAGAACTAAGACAATAATCATTGCCTCGGGAAAACGATCGAAAGAACTAAACATCCCGGGAGAAACAGAATTTAAGAATAAAGGCGTTTCCTATTGCGCAACCTGTGACGGTCCATTATTTACCGCAAAAGATGTAGCGGTAATCGGTGCCGGTAACACAGCGTTTGAGGCGGCAATCCAACTTGAAAAAATCGCAAATAAGATTTTTCTAATAAACATCGGCAGCCGTCCAACCGCCGATGAAATACTTCAAGAAAAAGCCAATAAAAACAAAAAATTGATAATTTTTAATGAAACCAGGCCTATTGAAATTTGCGGTGAAAAATTTGTATCTTCAATAAAGATAAATTACCAAAATTCGCAAAAAGTTTTACCGGTTTCCGGTATTTTTGTAGAAATCGGACTTATTCCTAACACCAATTTCAGCAAAAACACAGAAAAAAATGATAAATCAGAAATAATAGTCGATGCCAATAATCGAACCAATATTCCCGGAATATTTGCCGCCGGAGACGTAACAAATGTAAAGGAAAAACAGATCATAATCGCCGCCGGCGAAGGAGCAAAAGCGACACTTTCAGTATTTGATTATCTTACCCGGCTTTAAAAAACAGGAGATAAAAATGGAAAATAAGAATAAAAAAACAAGAAAAAAAGAAAAAACAAAAGTCTGCGTTATCTGTAAAGATAATAAAAAAATAGGCGATAAAAAAAAATGTTGTTCTGATAAAATGACCGCTATTGATAAGGGAACCTGGAACGCCTAACTTTTGTTAAAAAGATATCTTTTGATTAAAAAATGAGTTATACGATTTTGCTCGTAGACGATGATAAGCCCTTCCGGGAAGAGTTTAAGGATTTTCTTAGCGATTACCGGATAGTTGAAGCCGGCAACGGCCAGGAAGCCCTTAACCTTTTAAAAAAGCCAAATGAAATTGATCTTGTAATCCTTGATGTTTATCTTCCCGGAGAGTCGGGCACAGCAATTCTAAAAAAAATGAAACAACTCGACGAGAATCTGCCAATAGTGATTCTTACCGGCTACAGCAGTAAAGACATCGCGATTGAAGCTTTAAAAGCTAACGCTGATGATTACATCGAAAAACCGTTAAATTTAAAAAAAATTGATATCATAATCGATCATCTTCTAAAATCCAAAAAAATAGTTATTAAAGATTCCAGCCGAATCGACAGAGTTAAGACTTTTACAGAACGAAATTATGATAAAAAAATCACTCTTAAACAAGCCGCTAACGTCGTTTTTTTAAGCCCGAAATACTTAAGCCGGCTTTTCAAAAAAGAAACCGGAATAGAATTTAGTGAATACCGGTTAAAAGTTAAGATGGAAAAAGCCAAAGAAATATTACTTCAAAGAGAACTAACGATCGATCAAATATCTCTGGAGTTAGGTTACAAAAATTCAGAATCTTTTATCAGAATATTTAAAAGGTTTACCAAAAAAACACCTTTTGAGTTTAAGAAAGAACAAAAGATTAAAGCCGGGAAAAAAAGAAAATGATAACAAAAAAGAAAAACAAAGGAATCCACAAACAGGCTAAACTGTTAAATACCATTTTAGAGAATATTCCGCTTTTGATAATGTTAATAAACGAGGACTTAACCGTCCAACAGATAAACAAATTTCCAAGTTCACTACTGCAAAAAAAACCAGTTAAGGTTATTGGTATCCCCACCGGCGAAGTTTTAAACTGTCTAAACGCTTTATCTGATCCCAACGGCTGTGGATTTAGTAAATTATGCCGAAAATGTAAACTTCGAAAAACAATATTAGAAACTTTTAAAACTAAAAAAGACCATAATAATAAAGAAAGCGAATTTACCCTTTTAAATGCAGGAAAAAAAAACAGCTTTTACATTCTTTTTTCGACAACATTTATCAATTTTCTTACCCGGCCGATGGTTCTACTTTCGCTTCAGGACATCACTAAACGGAAAAAAGCTGAAACAATATTAAAGCAAAGCAAAAAGGAAATTGAAGACCTGGTCTCTTTCAAGTCTAAAGAGCTGTTGGAAACTCAAAAAGTCTTGGATAAAAGTAAACGTTTATCGGAATTAGGGACTCTGGCTTCAACTGTAGCTCATGAACTCAGAAATCCCTTGTGCGTAATCCAAACCGCTTCTTATAACATTCGCCGTAAATGCAGAACAAATGACCTAACCAAACATCTTGATAATATCGATATAAAAGTAACCGAAAGCAACGAGATAATCGAAAATATTTTAAGTTACGCGAAAATTAAATCGCCGCGCCTGCAGGTAATAAACCTAAACAGCCTGATTGAAGAAAGCCTAATTTTCGCTGAAAACCGGTTTTCAGGAAATGCAATAAGTATCACCAAAAAAATAGAATCAACAAAAGATCTCTCAATTTCAGCCGATAAACTTCAATTAGGTGAAATATTTAGTAATCTAATTGAAAACGCTTTTCAGGCGACTTCGGGAAAAAAACAACCAAAACTAACGATTACAACCGCAAGGACAAATGACTCAAGATTCATCGCCACCTTTAAAGACAACGGTTGCGGAATCGACTGTAAAAACATCGAACAAATATTTGAGCCTTTTTTCTCCCTAAAATCAAAAGGTACCGGCCTTGGATTAACAATTTGCCGGGAATTAATAAACCTACACAACGGTGATATCTCCATATCGAGCATAAAAAACAAAGGAACAATTGTCACTGTTAGCCTACCGATATCTCCTGGCCGTTTATCGTAAATAGTGGCAAAAGGTCCAAAAAAGGTGGTTAGAGCCAATTGCCGATTTAACGATTACTGTTAGAATAAAATATATGGATAAAGTAAAAATCATGCTTATTGATGATAACCGAGTTTTTTGTGATGAGCTAAAAGAGACTCTTTCCTTAAACGGCTGTGAAGTTTTTACTTTTTTTAACGGAAAAGAAGCTCTGAGATCGGTAGAAAAAGTAAAACCGGAAATAATACTTCTTGATCTTAAAATGGATGGATTAAGCGGATTTCAGGTAGCCGATAAATTAAAAAAGAATGAAAAAACAAAAACAATACCAATCATCGCAATCAGTGGATTTTACCGGGCACACGAAACTTTTTTTAATATTCATAATATTTACTGTTGTTTGACTAAGCCGTTTAACCCCGCGGTTTTAATCGATACGATTAAAGGAGCGATTAAACAATCTAGCGAATCTGTTGACTAATGTTTTATAGTTTTTTGCCACGGTGGTAAAAAACTAAACAAATCAGGAGGTGCGATAATGGACATGACCATCAAATTCATGGTCCGCCCAGTTACACACTGCAAAGAGGGCTGTGACCAAAAGTCCCGGGCATGACGATAAACTACCCTTTATTTCGAATATTAAGGCCGCATCATCTAAAAACTTTAGAATCGATATTGCGGCCTTAATATTTGTTTTTTTTAGTTAAAGCCTTTAACCAACGCTTTCTTAGGCTATGAGTAAAACTTGTCTTATTATTCCGATTTTTAATGAACAAAAAAATGTATCTAATTTTCTTGAAAAGATTATTAAATTAAATGCTGATGAGACTATCGTTGTTGATGGAAAAAGTACTGATCAAAGCGTTGAGATAGTCAAAGGATTTAATGTGAAATTAATTGCGGCCGATCGCGGCCGGGCCAAACAAATGAACTTTGGAGCAAGCTCGTCAACCTCCGATATACTTATATTTCTCCATGCCGACAGTTTGATTGATAATTCTGCGGTGTATGAGATAAAAGAATCAATAGCTCAAGGTTTTGTCGGTGGGGGATTATCTCAGAGGATCGATTCCAAAAGAGTTATCTTTCGATTTATTGAATCGTCAGGGAATATAAGAGCTAAACTATTAAAAATTTTTTATGGCGACCAGGCTATTTTTGTTCGCCGCGATGTTTTTTTTTCTATCGGCGGATTCGATGATGTTCCAATCTTGGAAGACATTCTTTTCTCCAAAAAACTAAAAAAGAACGGGCGAACCTGTCTACTTAAAAGCAAAGTTATAACCTCACCCCGGCGCTGGCTCAAACAGGGAGTAATAAAAACAACATTGATAAACTGGATTGTTATCGCCGGTTCTTTATTCTCTATTCCGGAAAAAACACTTAAGAAAATTTATTCCGAAACTCGCTAAAAAAACATAAAGTTGCAAATCCGGCTATAAAAAAAATGTTACAAGTCTTTGATTAATAGTACTTTAAGAAAACAGCTGAAATTAAAGGCTAGATAAACGGACGTTTTCGTCTATAATATATGATATTAAAACAAAACAGAAACAGTCAAGCTAAGCGGAGGTAAAAAATGAAGAAATTCAGGAAATCGTTACTGATAATTTTAGTTGTATTATTCCTTCTATTCCTTGGTAAAAACGTAATAATTAAAGCTGTGGTTTCTCAAGGAGTTAAAGCGGCTACCGGTCTTAAGCTAAATATTGAGAAAATGAGAGTAGGGGTATTTAACAGCCGAATTGACATAAAAGCTTTAACTCTTTTTAATCCTCAACAATTCGAGGATAAAGTGATGGTTAAAATACCGGAAATATATGTCGATTATAAACTCCTTCCATTTTTTAAACAAAAAATATACCTGGAAGAAGTTAGACTAAACCTCAACGAGTTTATCGTAATCAAGGATAAAGACGGCAATGTTAACCTCGACTCTTTAAAAGTAATAAAAGAACAGAAGAGCCCTCAGAAAAAAGCCAAAGATAAAAAAACAATGGATTTTCAGATTGACAAGC
>JAQTSA010000010.1 GCA_028711575.1 Candidatus Omnitrophota bacterium
CGGAAAAGAAAAAGACGCCTATCAGCGGACGTCAATAAACTCAAAAATCGGGTTTTCGCCTAACGAAGATATCGACATAGGTTTAAGCGCTCTTTATTTAAGAGCCCGTTATGATAATGATGACGGTGCCTTTGAAGATGATCCCAACAATTGGATGAAATATGAAAATGCTTTAATAGCCTTTTACGTCAATAACCGTATCGGTAATTTTTTAAGTCAAAGCCTGAAGTATTCCTGGTTACGAAACGTTCGTCAAAGTTTTGATGACCCTGACAAAACCGATACTACTGAATATTACCGTGCCTGGTTTAAAGGGTGGCTTCAAGAAGCAGAATTAAGTCATACTCTTGATACCTCCGGTTACTTTAATTTTTCCGACAATATAACTGATACCACCTTAGCCGGCTTGCAGTATAATCATGAAGCCGGAAAAGATTTTAGCGTTTACGGAAAAACACCACGTATCACCAGCGATAATTTAGGTTTTTTTATTGAAAATAAGATTGGCTTAAATGAAAAACTGTTTAATAGCATCGCTTTTCGATTAGATGACCATTCCCGATTCGGATCACATCTAACCGGACGAACAACCTTATCCTATCTTTTAGCTAAGGAAACCAGAGTAAAAGGTTCCTATGGTAGCGGGTTTAACGCGCCATCCTTGTATCAGCTTTTTTCTGATTATGGCAACCCGAACTTAAATCCTGAAAAATCCTGGGGTTACGATTTAGGGTTTGAACAAGACTTTTTTTCTAAACAGGCTCAGCTTGGACTGACTTTTTTTCATAATCGTTACAAAGATCTAATAACTTTTGATTCTTTAGCGCCTAACCCAAAAATTCCTTATTGGCCATATGGTCTCTATGCGAATAAGGGAAGCGCAAAAACCGAAGGAGTTGAAGTAAGCTTAAACTATAAGATTTCGGATAATCTACGTTTCGGCTATGATTTTACCTATACCAAGGCTTTAGATTTAACTGACAATATCCATTTACTTCGTCGACCAAACAACAAACATCGTCTGGCCGTTAATTACTCGCCTTGGAATTTGCTAACTATAGATTTTGAAATTATCCGAAATGTGAAGATCTACGATTCATTCAGCTATGGCGCCGCACCTTCGCGTCTGAAAGATTATACGGTAGCTAATCTTTCTTTAAGCTATAATCTGAAGGAAAATATAGAGATTTACACAAAAATAGAAAATATTTTTGATGAACTTTATCAGGAAGTAAACGGATATTCGGTAAAGCCCCGGTTTTATCATTTTGGGATAACCGCAAGGTTCTAAGCGAAAAAGAAACCTCACTCCAAATGCTTTTACGCTTTGGAGTGAGGAGTTTTTCTAAATAAAAGAGGAGAAATTATGTATGAGTTCATTCTTAAAGGCGGTGTATTGATTTGGCCAATACTTTTCTGCTCGGTTGCTTCGCTGACGATAATTATTGAACGATTTTGGTTCTTTCATCGAATAAACGTTAAGATTGCTAACCTTTTATCAAGAATAAGAGTGTTGCTAAAAGAAAACTGTTACGATGAAGCCTTGCATCTGGCCGAAGAAACAAAAGGTCCGTTACCGCATATCATTGCTGTTGCAATTAAAATTCGAAAAAAAGACTTAAATGAAAAAGAAAGGATTCTTAACCGGGCCGGTTCTAAATTCGTTAGAATTTTAGAAAAAAACCTTAATTTTCTGGCAATTATTGCCAATATAACACCGCTTTTAGGCCTTTTAGGTACAGTGGTCGGGATGATCCAAACTTTTATGAAAATACAACTTTTGGGCGGAAATGTTGATGTGGTTGTTTTGTCAGGAGGAATATGGCAAGCACTGATTACAACTGCTGCCGGATTAACCGTTGCTATACCAACAATGGTTTTCTTTCATTATTTTGAGGAAAAAGTTGATGAACAGATCTCAATTATGAAAGAGATAGCATCTGATTTATTGACGGTGGAGTAAAAACGCTATGGATTTTCTTAAAAAACAACGAATAAAAGTAAATTTAAACATCGCCCCATTGATTGATATTATTTTTCTCCTTTTAATGTTTTTTATGCTATCCTATCACTTTGCCTTAAACCCGGGAATAAACCTGTCTTTGCCGGAATCAAAAACGGCAACAATTAATGAGAATAATGAAGAAATAATTATTTATATTACGTCTAATCAGGAGATATATCTTAACCAGGAAAGGACAAGCCAAGAAGAACTGCTTGAGGCTCTAAAAACCAAAATTGCGTCAACAAAATCAACGAACATAATGATTAAAGGTGACCGGAGAATTGAGCTGGGATTAGCTGTAAAAATAATCGATATTGCTGAGCAGGCTAATGTAGAAAATATTATTTTATCAACTGAATCTGCCAATTATGAAGAATAGTATTATTACTTATCCATTTATTTGTTCGCTTGTTATTCATTTTTGTCTAATTAGCGGATTTGGATTAATCTTTCCTAAAGAACCTAAAACTCAGGAAAAAAAACAAATTAAGATATCCTTAAGAAAACAAGACCTTATTCCTGATATAAAAAGATTAAGCCTAAAAAAAGAACTTACTGCCGCTCAAGCATCTGAAAACAGGAAAATTCTGCCGGTTTCGGAAAACTCCGGTGATTTCGGTCAAAAAAAACCTGATCAGCTGAAAAAGTCAGCCAATAATAAAGAAGAAATCTTTATAACTAATCCCGACAAAGATGATTTGCTTCGGTTTGAAGACCTGATCAAACGCAAGATTCAAAAGGCTCGTTTTTACCCTATTTGGGGAAAAAACAGGGTTTGGAGGGTATAACCCAGATTTCTTTTTTGATCGATCAAAACGGTTTAGCTAAAGGTATTAAGATTCTTAGCTCTTCAGGATATGACGTCCTTGATCAGGCCGCGTTAAAAACAGTTAAAAAAGCTTCTCCTTTTCCGAAAATACCGCAAATTCTTTCCAAAGCGACGATTAAACTGACAATCGACATAGAATTCTGCCTTAATAATTCTCAATAAAGTGCTTGAAAAAGACGCGATTTCAGCTATAATTAATAAAATTAAGCCAGACTTAAAAGACTATATATTATTAGATTCAGCCGATTATCCCGGCGATTGCTTGATATATAATATATCTATGATATAATACCGCAAATCTTGTAACGGTACAAATAAGGAGGTCACCGTGGCAGAGGTCAAAATAGAGAGACGTGAAGATTTCGAAAAAGCATTGCGCAAGTTTAAAATGCAGTGTAAACGCGAAGGAATCATTAAAAATTTTCGGGAAAGACAATATTATACAAAACCTTCACAGAAGAGACGAGAAAAAGGAAAAAAGAAGCTGCGCGGCTAACTTTTTTTTTAAGTTAAACCTGTTAAAGGATTGCTCAGCTGACAAAAAAATAGTTTTGACAATACATTCTGCGATTCTATGAATTCTGGATTAGGTTTGTCAAATTCCAGTTAAATAATTTTGGATTTCACGTTCGTTAAAGAAAAGTAAATAAAACATCTTTAACGGGTTTTTTATCATGGATTGCTTAAAAATCAAAGAGATTATACCTTCCTATATAATTCACTGCGCGACAGATGAAGATGTATTAGCAGTTGAGGAACACCTTTGTGTTTGCCAAGACTGCCGTCGTTATCTAAGCGATCAGATGGAAAAGCCGAGAAAAGTATTCGCTCAGCTTCCGACGAAGGAAATCCCGGCAAAAGCTAACACTATCGAGTATATCATTCTTTCGCTTGGGGCAATTATTTTTATAGGACTTTTAATTCTTCTGTTCTCTAACGGCGAATAAAAAATGAAATCACTTATTTTTGGCATTATCCAAGGATTAACCGAATTCTTGCCAATAAGCAGCTCAGCTCACTTATTTATCTTTAACAATTTGGTTGGTTTCACTAAATCCGCTCTTTCTTTTTTTATTGTGCTACATTTTGCCACCTTACTTTCGATTATTTTTTTTCTTCAAAAAGATATACTGAATCTTTTAAGGAAATTTCGTTATCTGGTTTTGCTTTTTATAATAACTTTAATAACGGCAATAATTGGAATTATTTTTGATAACTGTTTTGATTCCTTATTTGACAACAATTTATTGATATACGTAGCTTTACTTATAAACGGTATAATTTTAATAACCCTAAAAACAAAAAATAACGAACGAAGCTTTCAGGACATGAGATACCGTGATGCGATCTTAATTGGCCTGATACAAGGAATTGCTGTTTTCCCCGGAATATCCCGTTCGGGAATAACGATAACCAGCCTTATCCGTCTCGGTTTTAAGCCTCAGTTCGCTTTCCAGTTGTCATTTCTTATGGCAATTCCAATTATCGCCGGGTCATTAATTTTTAAAAGCAAAGAGATACTGACTCTTGATTTAGCAAAGACCGAGATCTTTATTGGAGGGTTAAGCGCTTTTATTTGTGGCCTTTTCGCCCTTTTTATAGTCAGAAAAGCCTTGTATAAATGCAAATTACCCTATTTTGGTTACTATTGCCTCTTGATTTCTCTCAGTGGAATAGGGTATATTGTATACAAAGGCCTATAATGCAAATATCGGTAAGAGAAAAAGAAAAAATAGCTATTCTTGATTTAAAGGGAAACATTGATATCAATGCTTCTAACTTTATTGAAACAATCGGCTGGACGATTGAGCACCGTTCAAAAAATATTGTCTGTAATTTTTCTGAAATTAATTTAGTAGACTATGTCGGTGTATCGTTAATCGCTGTTGCCTATAAGAATGTATTGAATCATAAAAGCCTTCTGAAAATTTGTTCACTGCCTCAACACATACAAAAGCTGTTTAAACTTGTCGGAATAACCAAAATAATCGAAATTTACAATACCGAAGAAGACGCTATCGCCAGCTTTCAAAACAATGAAACGATCGATAAAATAATGCAGCAAAAACTACGCCGACGGTTCAAACGATTAGATATCCAAAAAAACATCGAATATAAAGAAGCTCTGGATGAATTCAGCCTTTTTCATAAAGGCAAGATTATAAACCTAAGTGCTATAGGAATTTTAGTAGCTGGACCGACGACATTTCCTGCCGAGTCGCAACTACTTGCCCGAATGCATTTAGGAAACGAAACCGGCATTATCGAAGTGTCTTGCCGAGTGATTTGGACGATAAAAAAGAAAAATCAGCAATTAGAATCTCCTACGATGGGCCTGGAATTTCACCTTATAAGCCAGGATACCCAAAACAGAATAATCCAATTCATTGAGCGAAATTTTTCCTTTAATCGCTAAGTGCTTTCAAATCAAAATATTCCTTTGCTAACCATAAAAATTTGTTTATAATATCATAGTGGGGGGATAAAACATGGTTATATCGCCAAAAAGAATTAAAATCATAAAACTCAAAAATCGCAGAGGGTTTGCTGCAATTTGCCTTGATCACTTAACAGAAGGAAGAACTCTACTGCAAACCTATCAGCGAATGGAAAAAGCTCTAAAACGAAACAAAATAGAAGTTAAAGCTGTAACCCTTGATCTGAAAAAGCTAATTACATCGTTATGAATCTTATCGTTTTAGATGCCATAAGGAGGTATAATGCTCGCAATTGTATTAGGACTTTTTATCAGCGCAGGAGTAATCCTGGTCTTTTACAGTTTTAAGATGTCCGGTAAAACAGAGAACAAAGAAACAACAATTTCCGATCTAAAAGAACAAAACGTTTCTTTACACACTCAGCTTGAAAAATTTCGTCTGGAGAAAACACGTCTAACAAAAACACTTGAGGATACAGACATGAAACTTCAGGAAGCACTTCACAATCTGCAGAATCAGGATGAGCTAGGTAATATCGAACTGATTAAAGCAGAGAATCTAAGCCTAAAAGAAACTATTATCGTAAAAGAAAAAGAGATCCGCGAATTAAAGCTCAGATTCCTTCAGGCAAAAGATAATATTATCCCCCAACCAAGTTTTAACATTCCAAACCAGCCCGAACCGATAGATCTGGACGATAATTCCGAAGAAGTTGAAGAAAACAAAAACGGAATCAAAGATACTCTTTCCTTGAAAGATACAGCTTTCAATTCAACTGATGACAATCAGCCCAGTGGCGATGAAACCCTGGAAGAAGATTCTAACGATAAAGATTCAGATAGAGAAAATGTCGTAGAAGAAAAGGATATTAAAAAAACGCCAAAGGACAAAAAAACACAAACCGATTAACATTCCAGTCTAATGGACGAAAACGAAATAGCTAAGTTGCGTTTACAAAAAGAAGAACGGCTGAGGCGTCTTCATCAAAATATCGATGATTACGTTATTGATACTTTTCTAAAAGATTTAGCCATTTTTTTTGATAACGAAGTTGACTTTAATATAAGCGAAATCCGAAAACAATTGTCTGAACCCGGCGCATTCAAAAGGATTAAGAAAAAAGCTAAGTCTAATAAAACTCATCCGGTTGAAGAATTCATAAAAGAACTCGTTCGTAATGCTGCTTCCGGCGATGAACCATTAACTTTAAAAGGTGATGAAAAAATATTGTTTGATCAAGACCAGCCTTTAGATAATTAATTGGTTTATTTTCTTATGACTGCGCCTAATCCTAGTTCCTAAATCTGTTTAATACGGCAATTAAATTATGAAAAAAACAATAGTAACTGTGACTCTTAATCCCGCGGTTGACAAGACGGTTTTAATCACAAATTTCAAAGCCGGCAGAGATTTCCGTGAGGAAAAAATTTCAATAACCGCCGGGGGCAAAGGAATAAATGTTTCCCGAGTGCTGACAGTATTAGGGATTCCTAATTTAGCAACCGGTCTTTTAGGCGGTGTAAACGGGGATTATATCAAAAATCAGCTCGACCAAGAGAGAATAGCTCATGATTTTACCAGGATTTCATCAAATAACCGGATGAGTTTAACCATAATTGACTCTTCGACAAAAGCCTTAACCCGGATTTTAGAGCGCGGACCAAAAATAAGCAAAACTGAATTGAAGGCTTTTACTTTAAACAGCGAACGACTTTTATCTAAAGCTTCCTGCCTCGTTTTGTCCGGGCGTAATGCTTATGGTGTAGCTGATTCTTTTTATGGAGAAATAATTAGCCGGGCCAATCGTTTAGGCGTTTTTACTGTTTTTGATACCAGCGGCAAACCCTATCCTATAGGCCTTAAAAAAAAGCCGTTAATGATTAAACCGAACCTTAAAGAAGCAGAAGAAATTGTCGGAGGAAAACTTACCCTTTTTTTTCAAATTAAAAAAGCCTTGGATCATTTTCACAATCTGGGTATTTCTACTGTTGCAATCACAATGGGCTCCCGAGGAGCTATAGTCTCTAACCAACGCCAGATATTTATGGCGACGCCTCCGCCGATCAATAGAAAAAGCCCGGTAGGATGCGGCGACTCATTTATCGCCGGTTTTGTAGCTTCGATGAACAACCGGGATTCGTTCGAAAATTCAATTCGCTTAGCTGTTGCCTGCGGTACCGCAAATGCTTTCACGATTAATCCCGGAGACGTAAAACTCCAACTGATCAAAAAAATATATAATAAAGTTAAAATAAGAAAATTAAAAAAGCTTTCAAATGGATAAAGCATTTATTAACCTTAACGTATCATGACACTTAAACAAATCTTTATTTTTTTGTTTTTTCTTGTCCCAGTTCATCTATCATTTTCTGAGACAATTTTTTTAAAAAATGGAACAAAGATTTCCGGTGAAATGATTGAAGAAACGAATGAATACGTAAGAATAAATTTTAAGGGGGTTATTCTTAAATACTATCGTGACGATATCTACGACATTTCCCAAACTGATCAGCAAATTAAGGAAGTTCTAAATGTAAAAGCCCCGGAAACCCAATTTTTCGAGAATAAACGTAAAGAAAGACAAATCCTGCGATTTTTTAAAGTCATGGACAATAGTTATCAGTTTATGATTGATTTAGACAAAGTCATAGTTGCGACAAAAACTAAAGCGGTTAATTCCAATTATCGTCATCAGCAATTTGAGCAACTTAGACAAAGAATGGATCAACTTGTGCGATTTGAAATCTCTAAAAAACCGGAAAGCTTTGAAAAAAAATACCGGGTGTTAGCTACTCAAGCCTTAAATTATGGACTTGACGCCATAAATATGGCTAAAAAAGGCAGTAACCCTCTTTTGGTTTCCAAAATTAAACGCTATTTAGAGTTTTATGGGAAAATGCTTAGACTAATGAAAAAGGAATTTAAAGAGTTTAACGAAGGTAAAAAAGATCTTAGGTTTATTGATGCCCAACTTGATAAATTAAAAAAACTGGAAAATATTTATACTTCCCGCAAAGGTAAGCTTACAGCGACCAGAAATAAATAAAAAGTTACTTAAGTTAAAGGAGGTTTAATATGCCGAAAAAAATGCTCTTTATTATTATTTTTATGTTGTTTTTCTCTCAACCCGAAAATTTTGCGGCAGAAAAATCCGAAAAAATGGATTTAATACTCAAGTTTACCGAAGTTTCGGGAATAAAGACTAATTATGAGAAAACACTATTAAATATGAACAATCAGATGAAACAATATTACTTGTCCCGCTGGCAGGAAATGCTCAATCAAAATAAGGATTTAGACCCAGAAAAAGAAAAAAGGATCATGACTCTTATCAACGAGAGTTTAGATCGTATTTATAGTGAATTCAACAGCTATATGCTGAAAGAGGCCCCTTTTGAAAAAGTTTTTAAAGAAATTTATTATCCGATATATGCTGAACATTTTAAAGTTGATGAAATTAGGAATATGATAATTTTTTTTGAAACTGATACCGGAAAGAAATTAGCCAGCCAGACACCAAAGATAATGCAGAAGTCAATGACAGACTTTAATAATTTATATGGCCAAAGCCTTATAGCTAAAATGAGCAGCCTGACTGAGCAGGAGGGCAAATCTCTTAGCCCGAGAATTGATTCACTTTTAAACAATGATTACCAAAAGATCGACAAATCCGGACTTGAAACCGAAAACCATAGCGAAACCGATTCGAAAATCAAACCGGAATAAAGAATAATGTTTGGAGTTTTATACGTAGCAATTGGTGAAAGTTATATAAAAGAGGCCTGCCTTTCACTCAAATCTTTAAGATCTAAAATGCCGCTTGTAAAATCAGCGATTTTTTGCGATCAAAAAGATTCCTTACCCCGAAATTTTTTTGATTATACTGAAGAGATAGAATCGCCCGCTCACTCATTTTTAGATCGAATTAAGTGTTTATTGAAATCACCTTTTTCGGAAACGCTCTATCTTGATTCTGACACAACAATTATCAAACCGCTCGATGAACTTAATGTCATTCTTGAAAATGTTGATTTGGCTGTTACTCAGGCACCGTGGAGACTCTCCGAAAACAAAAAACCTGATCGACTTAACCAGGCTTTTCCGGAACCCAGTGCCGGAGTCATTCTCTACCGAAAAACCAAAGGAGTAGAGGATCTTTTCAAGGATTGGCTCGATATTTACAGGAATAATTACGGTGAATCATCAGGATTTCGCAATGACCAGGGAGCATTCAGAAAAGCCTTGATTGATTCGGGTATTAAGTTTTGGGTATTGCCCTGCGAATATAATCTTCGGATTATCTATCCCTACTTTGCCGGGGGAAGCGCCAGCGTCAAAATAATTCATGGGAGGAGTCCTTATCTGAAAAAAATAATCCGGCAAATAAATAAAAGATTGGTCCCTCGAATAGGAAAACCTCTGATAATCCAAAGTTTGTATAAAAAGATAATCCGGCGGGCAAAACGATTAAACTGATTCGAAAAGATTCTATTTTTTTATTTATAAATTTAATATGGGTTTAGATTCCGGCTTAATAAAATTATCTCAATCAAGGTCAAAAAACCTGGTCTTTGTCTCGGCCGGAGACCGGGCTCAGTTCCATCAAAGCGACAATTTTAAAAAGGACAAAAACTTTGATCTTTGGATCACCTATTATGACGACAAAGAAAAGAATCAATATATCGAACATGCCGATTTTTATAACCGGAGAAAAGGCTCTAAATTTATAAATTTCCATTACATTTATCAGAGATACCGAAACTTATTACAAGGATATGAAGCTATTTTCCTTATCGATGACGATTTAGGATTAAAGGTTAGCAATATTTCGCGGTTATTTGAAATTCGTCAATTTTATGACCTTTGGATTCTGCAGCCTTCTTTTGATCCTCGCGGTAAAATAAGTCACGCTGTGACCCGAAGTCGTCCCTTTAGTTCTTTGCGCTACACTAATTTTATAGAAGTTACATGCCCGTTGTTTAAAAAAGACAAATTAGACTTATTTATGAAAGAATATAACCCAATAGTTGAGGGAGCAGGCCTTGATTATTGGTACAGCTATTTAATCGGCAATAACCATAAAAACAAATTAGCAATAATTGATTCTATATCATGTATCAACCCCAACTCAAAAAGATTAGGAATCCCCAGAGAAATAGATAAGTTTCAAGATTCTAAAATCCGAGAAATGAATTGGCGATTTGTTCAGGAGCAATTGTCTTTACCGGGAAAAAAATCTCCAAAAATAGTTTATAGTTCAATTAGAATTAAACCAAATATGGCCGATGCTTGCCATAGCCTAAAAATGATGATACTTTTCCCTTTAACCGAGATTGACCGTTTTTTTTATAAATTGATAAAAAAAATCAAAATGATTATTCGTGTTTTCCTGGCAAAAAGTAAAATTGACATCTTTTTCAATAGCTATAGAATAGACAAATGAGTATTTTTAACCACAAAAGAAAAAAAATCGGTTTAGCCTTGGGAAGCGGTGCCGCAAGAGGACTGGCCCATATCGGAGTTTTTGAAGCAATTAACCAGGCAAAGGTTCCAATCGATATGATTTCCGGGTCAAGTATCGGGGCTTTAATCGGAGCATATTACGCCAAAAACCTCAATGTCGACGGGATCAAAGATATAACTCTTTCCTTAGACTTTGCGAATCTAATTAAACTCCTTGATCCGAATTTTCTCCTTTTTTTTAAAGGAGTTATTTCCGGAAAAAAGGTAGAAAAACTTCTTGAAATTATTCTCGGGGACATCGATTTTAAAGATTTAAAAATACCCTTATTAGTGACGGCAACTGACATTACAACCGGAGAAGGCTTGATTATCGATCAGGGCTCCGTGGTCAAAGCTGTTCGGGCAAGTATTTCAATCCCGGCTTTTTTTACACCGGTTAAACTAAACAATAAATTCTTAATTGACGGCGGTATCGCAAACCCGATACCGGTAAATGTTTTGCGTAAAAAAGGAATGGATTATATTATCGCCTCAAATGTTGTAAAACAATACACGATGAAAAATAGACAAAAGAATACAGTTAAGCAAGTGAAATCGCAGGTTTCAAGCGGTTCAGAGAAAATCAGAGAACAAATAAGCCGCCTATTTCAGGAGAATGATCCTGTTTTCCAAAGGATATCAAAACTCATAAATAGTTTGAGAAAAATAACCCTAAACCGGGTTTCTTCAATTGATAAAAATACACCCTCAATTTTTGAAACAGTAATTGCCGCAATTTATTCGATGGAATATCAAATCGCAAGGTTACAGCTTAAGAACGCTGACTTAATAATCTCTCCTGAGGTTGACAGCCTTGGCTCTTTAGAATTTTTTCGAGCCCAAGAAGCTGTAACTGCCGGATACAAAAAAGGATTGGAGGTTTTGAAAAAAATAAAATGAGTTCAATCTTTAAAATTTTTAAAGAAAAAGTCATCAATGACCTTGATCAAAAGATATCAGTTCCCGGCTTAAAGCCGGAAAAGATTGATGAAACGATAGCCTTTGGCGCTCTGTTATGGTTAGTCGCTGACGCCGACAATAAATTCCTTCCCCAGGAAATCCGGGAAATTGAAAAAATTATGGAAAAATTTTCCGGGATTTCAAAGGAACAAAGGCCATATCTAATCGCGGCAATTAAAAAGGCAGCAGAAGCTAGTATCGATATTTATGGTTTTACTAAAGAGCTATCAGACAAATTTGATTTCAAACAAAAAACTATAATAGTTGAGAACTTATTCCGAGTAGCCTGTACCGACAACTTTCTTGACGAGTGTGAATTAGAAACAATTAGAAAAATTTCCTCTCTTTTTCGCTTAACCCATACTGACTTTATTAATGCTAAAATAAAAGTTAAACATGAGTACAACATGCCAGTCGCCGAATAACACACATCTAAAAAACAATAAGTGTAATCTTTTGTTAAAGTTGGGGGGGGGTTTTCTTAGTTTAATTTTGTGCGGTACTGCTTATTCCTTAGACCCGCAATCGGATAACAATGACTTAGATATTTTCAGCCGAGGGATTGATTCCGGCTCTTTGAAGATAATTGATTACCAAAAAGAATTAGAAGCTAGTCCGAATTCACCAGAGGCCTTTAACAATCTGGCAATCGCTTATGCTCAACAAAAAGAATATTATTCGGCATTGATTTATCTCAGAAAGGCAATCAGCCTGGATCAGACTTTTACCTCAGCTTACTTAAATCTCGGATTAGTTTACTCGAAGTTAAAGCAGTATAAGATTGCAATTGAAAATTATAAAAAAGCAATTGTTCTTTTGCCGGAGCACGAACAACCGTACAACAATATTGCCCTTATTTATCAGGCCCTTAATCAGGACGATAAAGCTATTCCATACTTTAAAAAAGCCTTAGCCCTAAACCCGCAATATTTATATGCTTACAATAACTTAGCACTTTCTTATTTCAACAGCAGCCAGCCGGAAAAAGCAATTGCTTATTTAAAAAAAGCGATAAAAGTTGACCCTAAATCATCGTTTAGCTATCAGAATCTGGCTTATGCCTATTATCTTTGCAAAAAATATTCCCAGGCCGCAAGGCATTATCAAACCGCTTTAAAACTTGATTCTTCAGACCCAACAACTCTATTTAAATTAGGCCAAACCTTTCTAATGATGAATAATAAAGAACAAGCGAGGAATTACTTCGCCGCAGCCCAGGCGAAATTCCTAACTAGTAACAACGATCAAATGGTAAAAAAGATACAGTCAATCCTAAATCGATTGGAAAAAATGTAAAATAATATCTAAACAAACAATGTTCCGCGAATCTTGACCTCAACAATTGATTCTGTTAGAATAGCCTCGAATTAAAATACCGTTTTAAAAATACGAAAAACAATGATTAAAAAGAAAAAAAACTTTAGTTTGGCTGACCGGCGTATAACCCAACGTTTAAAACTACAGCTTAAATTGCGTTATTGCTTGATTCATAAACGAAAAATTATCGGGGAAGCATTTACTAAAGATTTAAGTGGTGGAGGAATGCGGTTTTTTTCCCTTAGTCCCCTAAAAACCGGAACAATTATCCAGAGTCAACTTTTTTTCCCTAACCAGAATAAACCGATAGAAATAAAAAACCGGGTAATTCGATGTAAAAAAATAGTTTATCGAAAAAAAGAAACCTACGAATTAGGTCTTAGCCATATAAAAATAGAAAAAAAAGATCAACAGCGATTCATGTTTCTCTTTTGCGAAATGATGATCAATTACTTTATCCTAGGTGAAAAATGACAAAAGAGATAACTTTTAAAGGATTACTTTATCAGATAGCAAAAACTCAAGACGATTTGGAACAAGCTTATCGGCTTGTATATCAGGAGTATATTTGCCGACGATACATACCCAAAGGATATAAAAGCGATCTCCGGCTTTCCCTTTATAACGCTTTACCGAATACAACTACTTTTGTCGTTAAGCAGGAAAAAAAAGTTATAGCTACGGTAACTCTTATCCCTGACTCACAACTCGGTTTACCGATGGAAAAAATATACTCAAAAGAAATAAAAGCTCTCAGAAACAATAACCGCCGACTAGGCGAAGTGTCTCAGCTTGCGATATCGAGCGATTTGTTCCCCAGCAATTTATTCTCGTTATTTAATTTTAATAAATTAATTTTTGTTTTCCGCCTATTTAAGTTAGTTTTAGATTACGCTTTGTATGTTGAAAAACTGGATAATCTTTGTATAGCGATTAATCCCAAGCAGCAATATCTTTACAAATTTCTCTCATTTGAAGAGTTAGGAGGTTTAAAGTATTACGGCTCGGTAAATAAAGCTCCGGCAATAGCCAAACAGGTAGATCTTTCCAATATTGGCCTTAAGACTTCTCAACGTAAAGGTTTGTATAAGATTTTCTTTTCAGAAAAAACGCCGATTTCGAAATTCAAAAGCAAATATTTCCTCAAAAGCTATGACCTTAATTATTTTTTTAAGGAAAAATCAGATATTCTGGAAAAAGCGAGCAGCAAAGAGAAAGCGATAATTGCCGGTTATTATCCCGGATACCTGATTTAATCCTGCTTTTAAAGATGACAATCACAGATCTTAAAGAAATCTTGACCAAAATCATCAACAAGGGTAAAATAACTTCCCATTAATATATTAATAAACTGAACCAGGAGGATACTATGAAAAAGCAAGTCCAGTCAATTATCGAAACAATAAGACCCCAATTACAAGCTGATGGTGGTGATGTTGAGTTAGTAGATGTTAGCGATGACGGTATTGTAAAAGTCAGATTAACCGGAGCTTGCGGATCATGTCCAATGAGCACCTATACTTTAAAATTGAGCATTGAAAAAAAAATAATCGAACTGATGCCTCAAATCAAGGAAGTGCAGCAGGTCTAACTCCAGTAAAACTCAAGAACAAATGCAAAGAATATTATTTTTTAGTCTGCTGATTATTATGTTTTTAGCTAATTACGCTTGGGCCTTAAGTGAATTAGTTGTCTCGGGATTAAGCAATCACCCTCAAGCCCGGGCAACTGTAGTTTTAACCGATAGTTACAATCCTTCTAATAAAGTAATTTCTTTGAGAATGGAGGGGTTAAAGCCTTTGCATTATTACAGTGTTTATCTTTTTAATTCCGATGACCTGCGTGATTCCCGCGGCATCGGTGAATTTCCCTATACTTTTCGAGCCGCTGAAAATGGCTGTTATGACTATAGCTGCGAATTGGCTGATTATGATTTTACAACCTGGAAATATTTAAAAGTGTCGTTTCACCCTAACCAAACAGAGGAAAATCCGGATCGAGTAACAATAATCAAACCGGATGGATCATCCTATCAGGCAATCGATGTCTTTATTCTATCAATTGAAAAGTTAGTCCAGACTACGGTTCCAGGCCCTGATCAACCGAATTTAACGATTAAACCAGGCTCAAAATGACAACAAATCCACTCTTCGAAACACTGATCGCTAAAAATAAAATCTTGGTTGATCTAATTGAATACCAGAGCCAAGCGGTAGTCAGCAAAACTTTAATCAGCCAAAATAACGCGACTATAACTCTTTTTGCTTTCGATAAAGGGCAGGCTTTAAGTGAACACAGCGCACCATTTGAGGCTATTGTTCAGATTATCCAGGGAACTGCTGAAATAAATATCGCAAAAGAAACTAAAATCGTCAGCTCCGGCGAGATTATAATCCTGCCGGCCGATACTCCTCATTCTTTAAAAGCAGCTGAAAGATTTAAAATGATGCTTATAATGATAAAAAATACCCTCTAAAATGAGAAACGTTTATTTAGACCATAATGCTACCACACCTCTTCATCCAAAAGTTAGGCAGGCCTTAACCGAAGCATTTGATCTCTTTGGTAACCCCTCAAGCATTCACGAGCTGGGACGAAAGGCAAGACGGGAAATAGAATTGACTCGCCAGACTCTGGCTGAATTCATAAATGCCGATCCGGAAGAAATAATCTTTGTTGGTAGCGGCTCTGAAGCAAATAACACAGTGATTAACTCTCTGTCTTGCTGCTCGTCACATTGTTCCTTGAAAAATGACAATCGTAGTGAAGTAATAACGACAAGGATCGAACATCCCTGCGTTTTAGAAGCTGCCCGTTGCGTAGCCGATCGGGGAGCAAAAGTAACCTATCTATCGGTTAATAAACACGGATTGGTTAATCCCGATGAACTTCAGGAAAAGATCTCTGATAAAACAGTTTTAGTTTCAATTATGATGGCCAACAATGAAATTGGAACTATTCAGGATATTCAGAATTTAGCTGAAATAGCACGTAAAAAAGGAGTTTTTTTTCATACCGATGCTGTTCAGGCTGTAGGAAAGATACCCGTTGACGTTAAAAAAATTAAAGTTGATTTTTTATCTTTTTCGGCACACAAAATATATGGGCCAAAAGGTATTGGTGCTCTTTATGTAAAAAAAGGCTCACCCTTTTGTCCTTTCATCAGAGGCGGCCATCAGGAAAAAGGAAGACGGGCCGGAACCGAAAACACTTTGGGAATAGTTGCCTTTAAAGAATCGATTCTTCAGCGTAAAATTGAAATGATCGAAGAAGAAATCCGGCTGAACAAGTTAAAAACCTTTTTCCAAACCAGATTGGAATCTGAAATCGATGACCTGGAATTTAATGGCATGCCAGGCAACTCCTTAGCCGGGACATTAAACGTATCTTTCGATGGAGTTGAAGGTGAGGCCTTAGCATTATATCTTGACTTAGAAGGAATTGCTGTATCAACCGGATCAGCCTGTTCATCCGGATCATTAGACCCATCACATGTTTTGCTGGCAACCGGTATTAGTCCGGAAAAAGCTCACGGGTCAATTCGTTTCAGTTTGGGCAGATCAACAACCGAAGAAGACATTAATTACACAGTTGATAAATTGATACCGATACTGGCTAAATTGCGGGAAATATCTACTGTCTATAAACCAAGGAACAAAAATGGAAAATAAAAGTAATTGGGCCTATTCCGAGATCGTTAAAGACCATTTTATAAATCCCCGAAATATTTTAAAGAATGACGAAGAATTTATTGAAGATGGCAAAGGAATAGAAGGCAACGTTAAATGCGGCGATGAAATGATGTTTTTGATAAAAGTAGACCACGATTCTCAAATAATAAACGCCTGCCGCTGGAAAACATACGGTTGTGCCAGCGCGATTGCCAGCACTTCGTTATTGTCAGAAATTATAATCGGAATGAGTTTGGATGAAGCTTTTAATTTAACACCTAAAGACTTAGCAAAAAAATTAGGAGACCTTCCCGAACACAAAATACACTGTTCGGTACTAGGCGACAAAGCTTTAAGAGCGGCAATAAATAACTATTATGAACGCCAAAACATGATAAGTAAAATAAGAAAAGAAAAGACCAAAACGATTTGTCAATGTATGTCGGTTACTGATTCCGATATTGAGCTGGCTGTTTTAGACGGTGCCCGGACTTATCTTGAGCTTCAGGAGCATACCAAGTTGGGAACTGTTTGCGGCCAATGTAAAGAAGAAGCTACGAAGATTTTAGAATCTCTCGTAAAGAAACACTTCGAAAAGTAATCTAATTAATACACTTTTATTAATATCATAAAATGACTAAACGTGCGGTTCTCAAGGAACTAAAAGCCTCAGCGTCAGAAAGTTACGCTATCAAATTCAAAAAATTCTTTAAAACAAAACCGGGTGCTTACGCCGCAAAAGATATTTTTATCGGTGTCAGCGTTCCCAGGATACGGGCAATAGTAAAACGGCATCCCAATTTAAATCAATCCGATATTGAAAGTTTTATTAATTCTGAAATCCATGAACAACGGCTTATGGGGCTTATTTTTTTGGAAAAGATATATTCTTCCGGAAATGATAAGACTAAAAAAACGATTTATGATCTATATTTAAAAAACATCCGTCATATAAACAACTGGGATCTGGTAGATATAAGTGCTCCTAAAATCATCGGCGACTACCTGCTGTTCGGCAATAAAAACAAACTTTATACGCTTGCTCAATCGACAAATCTTTGGGAACGCCGGATTGCGATAGTTGCGACATTTTGTTTCATTAAAAATGGCTTATTTAACGAAACGTTCCAAATAGCTTCAATTCTTTTTAAAGATAAGGAAGATCTAATACACAAAGCTGTCGGTTGGATGCTTCGTGAAGTCGGCAAAAAAGACCTGATGGCCCTGGAACAATTCTTAGAAAAACACTACAGAGTTATGCCTCGGACAATGCTTCGCTATGCGATTGAAAAATTTCCCTCAAAAAAACGTATCAAATACCTTAAGGGTTTAATCCGGCAGCAAACCGATGATAAAGCGCTTTAAATCCAGCGAAAATTTAGATTATTTACTTATAAGGCAGCGCCGGAGGAAAACTCTGACAATTACGATAAATGCCGATAACAGCATTGTGGTGAAAGCTTCTAAAACCCTTCCTCAACAACGAATCGACAAGTTCATTAAAGACAAATTGCAATGGATTAAAAAAGCTATTTTCTTCAATTCTAACGAAAAGACACCCTATAAACCTAAGGACTTTATCGAGGGAGAAAAGTTTCTCTATCTAGGCAAAGAATATCCTTTTCTTATTGATCAAAAGGCGAAAAACAATGTGATTTTTGAAGATAACGCCCTGCGTTTAAGAGTTTCTAAAGCCTGTAAATTTCCAAAAAAATATATCGAAAAGAGACTTATTGACTGGTATAAATTAAACAGTCATCGGATTTTTCTGGAAAGGATATCGTTCTATGAAAAGATGCTTAATATTACTATTAGCGATTTAAGAGTAAAAACCCTAAAACGGACATGGGGTAACTGCTCAAAAAAAGGAGAGATATCAATCAGCTGGAAACT
This sequence comes from Candidatus Omnitrophota bacterium, assembly GCA_028711575.1. Classification (GTDB taxonomy): domain Bacteria; phylum Omnitrophota; class Gorgyraeia; order Duberdicusellales; family 4484-171; genus JAQTSA01. The sequence continues at coordinate 18,616 of JAQTSA010000010.1, forward strand.
CTTAATGGCTCCGCTGGAAATTATTGATTACATCATCGTTCATGAATTATGTCATTTGATTCATCACAACCACTCATCTTCTTTCTGGCGGGAAGTTGAGAAAGTAATGCCGGAATATAAAAAACATAAACGTTGGTTAAGGGTCAATGAAAATATTCTAAAATTTTAACAGTTTATTTATTTTTTTCTAAAGATGTTATCAAAGGAATTTAAATTTATTTTTGTCCACATACCGCGAACAGCCGGACAAAGTATAGAGAGTTTTTTTCTTGACCGGTCAAACGATAGCGGAGATATCCGAAACCGATGTTTGCTCCGGCCTAACTTCAACCCTCGAAAAGGACCGCCAAGGCTGGCTCATTTAACCGCAGAAGAATACTTAACCAAAGGCTATATTGAAAACGAATTTTTCTCAAAATACTTCAAATTCACTTTTGTTCGTAATCCCTGGCAGCGGATTATTTCTGAGTACTTCTATTCTTATCAACATAAACACAAAAACTTTAAGATTTTTTTATTCAAACATTTTCCAACAAAAAAAAACGATTCCTACCTTAAACTGCAGGCAAATTTTCGCCATATTCTCCCCCAAAACAAGTATATCTTTGATCGCCGAGGCAACAAATTAGTCGATTTTATAGGACGTTTCGAAAACCTAGAACTAGATTTTAAATTTGTTTGCCAAAAATTAAATATAGATTACAAACCTCTGCCAAAAACCAACCAATCCAGACCCGAGACTCCTGATTATCATCAATTCTATGATAATGAGACGAGAGATTTCGTAGCCGACTTTTACGCCCAAGACATCTCTTTATTCAATTACAGCTTTTAAAACAATCAAATAATTTAAGGCTTGCCGATTCAAAAAAGCTGTGATACTGTAACAACGTTTCCTTGATACCATTGACATTCGTATTGTTAAGCGCCGGTTTACCGGCTAAAATCGGCAAAAGGTAAATCTTTCGATTATGAATATAATTATTGGGATCATAAAAGAATCTGTCTTCTTATTGAATGAAATGTCGCCATTTCTACTTTTTGGTTTTTTCTTCGCTGGGATTTTACATGTTTTCATTAAAACCGAAACCATATCCAGACATTTAGGTGAAAATAATTTTTTCTCAGTAATTAAAGCTTCTCTTTTTGGAATTCCTTTACCATTATGTTCTTGCGGGGTTTTACCAGCTACAATATCTTTAAAAAAAGATGGCGCGAGTCCGGCCGCTATAGTCTCTTTCCTGATATCTACTCCAACCACCGGAATAGACTCAATCTTTGCAACCTATGCCTTGCTTGGAGGGTTTTTTACTGTTTATCGAGTCTTAGCATCGTTTTCTGCCGCGATAATCGCCGGAGTTCTCACATTTTGGTTAATAAAACCGGAAAAAACTTCAACAAACGCACGCTCTAATCAAGATACGGTCCAATGTTGTTCTCACCATCAAGATTACGACCGAACAAAAGAAAAATTTTCGAAAAAAATAAAGTCAGTTTTTATCTATGGTTTCGGTAATTTATTAAGCGATAGCAGTTCTTGGCTGATTCTTGGTATCTTAATCGGAGGAGTGATCTCCTATTTTTTACCGGAACAGTTTATATCAACCTACCTAGCTCATCCCTTAAGGTCAATGGTCGTAATGCTAATCCTTGGGATACCGATGTATATCTGCTCTTCCGGTTCAATTCCAATTGCCGCAGCTTTGATGGCTAAAGGTTTAAATCCTGCCGCAGCATTTGTTTTTTTGCTAGCCGGCCCGGCAACTAATTCCGTAGCTTTAACGGTTATTGGAAAACACTTAGGGAAAAAGACATTAGCAATCTTTCTTTTTTCTATAATAGTCTCGGCATTCATTTTCGGCGGTTTGCTTAATTATTTATTTTTAATATTCAACCTCAATCTAAAAGAAACTGTTTTAAGTCATCGCCAGATGCTGCCACAAGGATTAAAAATATTATCATCAATCATCTTTCTTGGTCTGATAGTGAAAAACTTATTCAAAAAAAAATAAAATGAAAATTAAACTTAAAAAAGCTTTAGAGCTTTTACAGCAGGCTCAGAAAAACTTCGATCGAGCGGCAAAAGAATATGATGACGATAAGCCCGAGAGCGGTAACTTTTGCTCTAGCGAAAACCTGGAAACTTTGGCTGAAACCTTTCTTGAACTAAAATCTGCCCGAAAAAACTACTATAGCCTGCTAGCAAAGGAAAAAAACTGGAGCGAAGAAGAGTTATCCGATCACTTAAAAACCCCAGCCAAGCAAAAATCTAAGTCCTGTTCCTCCTGCGACAAAACCAGCAAATAAACACGATTGCTATTGTCTGGTGGCTAAAAGTCAATAAAAAGGGATATTTGCCAATTGTCTGACCTTAAAATGTAGTATAGAATTTATTTCAATCGAGGAATTAAAATATGGCCGATAAGAGAAAAATAATAAAGATTGACGAGGCGCTTTGTAACGGATGCGGAATTTGTGTCGATGGTTGTCCTGAAGGAGCGTTAAAAGTTTTAGATGGGAAGGCTAGATTAGTAGGCGAAATTCTCTGCGACGGATTGGGTAATTGTCTTGGGAAATGTCCCTTAGGAGCAATAACTATCGAGGAGCGGTTAGCCGAAAACTATAGTGAAGAAAGAGTGATTGTTAATATTGTTAAAGCCGGTTCCAACACGATAAAGGCTCATCTTGAACATTTAATTAAACATAACCAAAAAGATTATTTAGAAATCGCCTTAAAATATCTCAAAACAAATAAAATCAAAATACCTAAAACCGTATCGGAAGAGGGAAAAACTTCTTCCGGCTGTTTCGGCAGATTGGCTGAAAACTTGCCTAAATCAGCTGATAGCCGCAAAAATAAAGAGAATTACTCAACCCAAAGATCAGCCTTAAACCAATGGCCGATTCAGCTTCAGCTATTAAATGTCAGATCTCCAATTTTTAAAAATGCTGATTTACTTATCGCGGCTGATTGCGTTGCCTTTGCCAGCGCCGATTTTCATAATATCGCAAGAGATAAAACTGTCGTAATTTTTTGCCCCAAACTTGACAAGGCAAACGATATTTATATTGAAAAATTAACCGAAATAATAATTAACAACGATATTCAGTCCCTAACCCTTATTCATATGGAAGTTCCCTGTTGTTTTTCCCTGGTAGCTATAGCTAAAACTGCTTTAGAAAAGTCGAAAAGAACAATACCGCTGAAAACGATAATAATCTCAATAAAAGGAGAAACCCTTTAAATAAGGATAATGATGCGTATACATTGTTTAGAACATGTCTGGTTTGAAGATTCGGCTATTATAACTGATTGGGCAAATCATAAAGGATATTCAATTACTAAAACCCGCTTTTTTAAAGGTGAAAGGTTGCCCGATCAGAAAACCTTTGACTTTTTAGTTATTCTCGGCGGTCCAATGAATATATATCAGGATACAAAGTATCCCTGGCTTAAGGAGGAAAAAGTTTTTATTGAAAAAGCAATAAACAATGATAAGGTAGTTTTGGGTATTTGCTTAGGAGCTCAGCTGATTGCTTCATCTCTTGGCGCTAAGATATCTGTTAACAAAGACAAAGAAATCGGATGGTTTACTGTTACGACCAATACCGCCGGAACAATTTTGTTACCTAAAAAGTTTAAAGCCTTTCATTTTCACGAAGACACCTTTGAGCTTCCTAAACAAGCAAAACTCTTAGCAGAAACTAAAGCCTGCAGAAACCAGGCTTTTAGTTTTAATAAAGGCAAAGTTATCGGACTGCAGTTCCATCTTGAACTTAAAGCTGACGGTATAAAAGCAATTATCGATAACGCTGATTCTGAAATAATTGAAAACAAATTTATTCAAAGTCCTTTAGTTATAATGAATAAGAATCACAATTTTGCATCAGCCAACAAAATAATGACAAATTTGTTGAATATAATTACAGAAACACAAATAAAAAAGGAAGGTAACAATGGATAAGGCATTAGTTAAGGAACTTAACAATCAAATAACAAAAGAGTTTTATTCAAGCTATTTATACCTGTCGATGGCCGCTTATTTTAACAGTGAGACCTTAGATGGTTTCGCTCATTGGATGAGAATCCAGGCTCAAGAGGAATTAACACACGGGATGAAAATATTTGACTATCTCACCGAGCGGGGCGAGACGATAACTTTAAGCCAAATCGATAAACCACCCGTGTCTTTCAGTTCAGTCGAAGATGTCTTTAAAAAAAGTCTGGCTCACGAAAAAACCGTTACTGAAAGCATCAATAACCTTTATAACTTATCCAACAGAGTCAATGATAATGCCTGTTCTATTTTTTTACAATGGTTTATAAACGAACAGGTTGAAGAAGAAAAAAACGCTAATGATATTTTAGGAAAACTAAAATATGTAAAGTCGGAACCAGCAGGAATACTTTTACTTGATAAAGATTTAAGCCAAAGGATACTTCCGGTTTTCGACCAAAAAAAACAGTAATAACGATTTCAGTTTTTTAAAGTGAGGCTTTTGATGAAAAACAAAAAAAACATATCAATATCTTTACTGTCAGAAATAGCTGATGCTGAACATTTAGCTGTAAATTGTTTCGGCCATTTATCGCGATTGATTAAAAACGGTAAAATAAAAGTAATTTTCGAAGAATTTGAGCAAAAATCCGAACAAAACAAACAATTGATATTAAAAACGCTAATAGCTAATGGAGTTAATGATTTCTGTAACGAAACTCCCTGCAAGTTCTGCAAAATAAACGCCGAAAGTTTCTCCCTTTTCGGCGCGACTCAGGTTGGACTAGAAATAGTAGGAATCCTCATAAATCTTTACAAAAAAGCCTTAAACTTTGCCGAAACCGAAACTGAAAAACAAGTTTTCCAAGAAATTTTAAAAGATAAAATAAAACAACACTCAACCCTGAAAAAAGAAAATATGATCATCAAAACTAGAGAAAATAGCTTGAAAAATCTGGGTATTTTTGGCACCCACTGTATATCCAACGTTATGAATCGGTTTAAGTAATGTTTTAAAAAAGGAATCGCCATGGAAATGACTGCCAAATTTATAGAAAAAATAGATAGAACATCCACAGTTTCAAGTTTTCGTTTTCTTGTTGAGAACGATTTTGATTTTGTCCCTGGTCAATTTATCGAGATTATTTTTGACGAAAAGAACCGGTCAAACAAAAACCTTAATAAATATCTTTCATTTTCATCAGCAAAAAACAACCAGATACTGGAAGTCACCAAGCGACTTTCGCAAAGCGACTTTTCCCGGCGACTCTTAGGCCTGAAAAAAGACGACTCAACCCTCATCAAAGGACCTTTGGGCAACTGTATTTTTAAAGATGATTACAAGAAAATATGTTTTTTAGTCGGAGGAATCGGCATAACACCGGTAATTTCTATAGTTGAGCATATCATAAAGAATAAACTTGCGACCGATGTGATTTTATTGTATTCTAACAGAACCGATAAAGATATCGCCTTTAAAGAAAACATTGACGCCTGGAGCGGAATAACCCCTAAGATCAAAGTAATTTACATAGTTTCTGACTGTCAACCTAAAGATACAAAATGTATATCAGGAAGAATAAACGCTGAAATTTTAAGAAATAATGTTAATGACTTAAATTCACGGGAAATTTTTATTTACGGGCCACCGGTAATGGTCAACAGCACAAAAGATATCTGTAAAGATATCGACTGTCATCCGGCTAAAATACATGCTGAGAACTTTATCGGATATTAAAAAAGGAGTTAAAATCATGAAGTACACTTGTATTGTTTGCGGTTATGTCTACGACCCGGCGGAAAATGGAAATATAAGTTTTGAAAGTCTTCCTCAAGACTGGGTCTGCCCGGAATGTGGTGTAGGAAAAGATCAGTTTGAGCCGACAAACTAAAGCCGATGGAAATAAATGCCAAGATAGAGCGATTTCTAAAAGATCATACAATAGCTATAATCTCAACCGTAAATCAACAAGGAGAGATTCATTCTTCAGTTAAGGAAATCGTCGGATTTGAAAATACCGGAAAACTATTTATCATGGATCTTTACCAGAACAAGACTCTCGCGAACCTCAAAAAAAATCCGACGATAACCTTAACGATGGTTGATGAAGTAAAGTTTAAAGGTTATGCTTTCATCGGCAAGGCAAAAATAGTGATTAAAAAAAACATAAAACAAGATTTAATTCACGGTTGGGAAAATAGAATTATCAAACGAATTTCTAAACGACTGATAGAAAAAGTAAAATCGGAAAACGCTGCTAGAGTCAATTTTGAGGCTCATTTACCTCATCAGCCTAAACATTTAATTGAAGTAGATATAGACCGGATAATTGACTTAGCTCCGCCAAAAATAAAAAACAATAAACGATGAAACCATTAGAGATAAAAAATAACATTTTTTGGGTCGGTGCGATTGACTGGAACCTTCGTAATTTTCACGGCTATTTGACTCAGCGAGGAAGCAGTTACAACGCTTACTTAATAGTCGATGATAAAATTACCTTAGTTGACACAGTAAAAGAATCTTTTTTTGACGAAATGCTGACTAGGATAAAGGAAGTTATTGACCCGGAAAAAATCGATTATATTGTTTCCAATCACACCGAAATGGACCATTCCGGATCAATAGCCAAAATGCTGAAAATCGCCAAAAAGGCTCAAGTAATAAGCTCTCCCAACGGAGAGAAAGGACTGCTTAAACATTTTAATCAAAAATGGAATTCTAAGGTCGTTACCAATGGTGAAAGCTTAAATATTGGAAGCCGAAATTTAAGTTTTTTTCTTACACCGATGGTACACTGGCCGGACTCAATGGTTACCTACGTTGAAAAAGATTCGCTTCTTCTCTCTAATGATGCTTTTGGTCAACACATAGCCTCTTTGGAGAGATTTGACGATGAACTGGGATTAGCGATCGCAAAAGAAGAAGCCGCTAAATATTACGCCAACATTGTTTTACCCTATGCTAATCAGGTTAATAAAGCCTTAACTGAACTTTCTGGACTTAGCCTCAAACTGATTTGCCCCAGCCATGGTCTTATTTGGCGAGAGAACATTGAACTAATAATTGATTGCTATAAAGCCTGGGCGGCTAATAAAACCGTGAACAAAGCCGTCATAGTTTATGATACGATGTGGCATTCCACCGAAAAAATAGCCCAAACGATTAATCAAGCCTTTGTTGATCTTGGCATTAATTCTCGATTAATGAATCTCCAGTTCAGCCATATTTCAGACATTATGGCTGAAATCCTAGATGCCCGATACGTCTGTGTTGGTTCGCCAACTTTAAACAATCAGATTCTTCCTACAGTAGGCGCCTTTTTAACCTATTTAAAAGGTCTCGCGCCGAAAAACCGTATCGGTTTAGCCTTTGGTTCCTATGGCTGGGGCGGACAAAGTATTTCACAAATAGAGGAGATACTAAAAGAATCAGCTTTTGAGACCTTGGATAAAATTAAAGTCAACTATGTACCTCACGCCCTGGAACTAATCGAAATAAAAGAAAAACTCATTAAAAACTTAAAGGAGGTTCAAAAATGAAGAGCATAAAAAATAGTCAGACTGAAAAAAATTTATTAGCAGCTTTTGCCGGTGAATCTCAGGCAAGAAACCGCTATACTTTTTTCGCAAAACAAGCCGAAAAAGAGGGCTATCAGCAAATTGGCGCGATTTTTCTGGAAACAGCAGAAAATGAAGCCGTACATGCTAAGACATTTTTTAAATTTTTAGAAGGCGGAGAAGTTGAAATTACCGCGAGTTACCCGGCCGGAATAATTGGGAAAACATCTGATAACTTAAGAGAAGCAGCTGCCGGAGAAAATGCCGAGTGGACAACCCTATATAAACAAGCCGCTGAAACAGCAGAAAAAGAAGGATATGAGAAAGTCGCTGAAACCTTCAGAGAAATAGCCAAAGTTGAGTATCAACACGAAATGCGTTACAAAAAACTCCTGTCAAATATCGATAATGATACTGTTTTTAAAAAATCGGCGGCAGTTAAGTGGAAATGCCGCAAATGCGGATACATCCATGAAGATACAACTGCTCCCCAAATTTGTCCGGCGTGTAAACATCCCCAGAGTTATTACGAGATAAAAGCTGAAAACTATTAATTTATGAAATTATCAAGGAGGTAGTATATGAATACTTTAGTCTGTAATGTTTGCGGTTACGTAGCC
>JAQTSA010000115.1 GCA_028711575.1 Candidatus Omnitrophota bacterium
TTAGGGAAAGAGTTCCCTAAATATGAGAATCATATCTTAAGTTGTTGTACCGAGACTAAAACAAAATCCGACTTTGATGCCTTTGTTGGTGTTCTTGATGAGGTGTTAAATGGAAAATAGCTTAATCTTTGATAAATCAAGCGACTCAGTAAGTACTGATAACGTTTCTTTTAGTCCGGGAATCCCGGATTGTGATATCAGCTCGATTTTTCCCGGCCAGGTTCGTCACGAGTTGACAATACCTGACTTAGGAGAGTCAGCGGTCGTACGTCACTACAGCCGGCTGGCTAGAAAAAATTTTAGTGTTGATACCAACTTTTATCCTTTAGGGTCATGCACGATGAAATACAACCCTAAACTCAATGAAGATACCGCTAACCTTGATGGCTTTAAGGCAATACATCCTTATCAGCCGCCGGAATTTTGTCAAGGCGCGCTTTACGTTCTATATCATTTAGAAAAGCTGTTAACGGCTTTGACTGGTATGGACAGTTTTAGTTTACAGCCTTCAAGCGGGGCCCAAGGCGAGTTGACCGGCCTGTTAGTGATACGTAAATATCACCAGTCTATCGGCAACAACAAAACTACGGTAATTATTCCTGATTCGGCGCATGGAACAAACCCGGCAACCGCCGCGATGTGCGGATACAAACCGATTGTTATTGAGAGTAAAGATAACGGTTTAATTGATATTGAAAAACTTAAAAGCCTTATAGATCAGGATACCGCGGCGATAATGTTGACAAACCCGAATACCCTGGGTTTGTTTGAAGAGAATATCCTTGAAATCAGCGATATAATCCATGGTAACGGCGGGCTTTTGTATTATGACGGGGCTAACTTTAATCCCTTGCTCGCGGTTACAAAACCGGCGGTAATGGGATTTGACGTTCTTCACCTTAACTTGCACAAAACTTTTTCGACGCCGCACGGTTGCGGCGGGCCCGGTGCCGGCGCGGTAGGCGTGATAAAAGAACTGTCCCGGTTTTTGCCGGTTCCTAGGGTTACAAAAAGTCAAGACGGATATCGGTTTGATTTTAAATGTCCTGATACGATCGGCCGGGTCCGCAGTTTTTATGGAAACTTTACAGTTTTAGTCAGAGCTTACAGCTATTTATTGCGTTTAGGCCGAAACGGACTTTTAAATGTGTCCCAAACCGCGGTCGTTAACGCTAACTATATTAAGGAAAGGTTAAAAGATACCTATACTGTACCCTATTCTCAAGCTTGTATGCACGAAGTAGTGTTATCCTGCGACAAACAAAAACAAAACGGCGTATCAGCTTTAGATATCGCCAAAAGATTAATCGATTACGGTTACCATCCGCCAACGATGTATTTTCCTTTAATTGTTAAAGAGGCTTTGATGATTGAGCCTACCGAAACTGAGAGCAAACAAACCATTGACGCCTTTATCGAGGCTATGATTTCAATCAACAAAGAAATATCTACTGATATAGCTCGCCTAAAAGAAGCGCCGGCAAATGTTTGTGTGAGGCGGGTCGATGAGGTTTTTGCCGCTCGAAACCCTAACCTTAGATGGCAAAACCCTTCTTTAGAATCAGATGATGCCTAAACCATTTCGCTTGATAGTTGATGGAAATTATGACGGATATTACAATATGGCCGTCGACGAGGCTATTTTCAGGAATTATTCGGTTCTCAATCGGCCTACTTTACGTATTTATGGCTGGGATAAGCCGTTTGTAACTATCGGTTACAATCAGGATAAGTCGCAAGTTTTAAAACCGGAAAGTATTATTCCTTTTGTCCGCCGTATCACCGGCGGTTCGGCGATTCTTCATTATAAGGAAATTACTTATAGTTTAACTTGTTCTGATAAAGATTTAAACTTTCCTAAATCGGTAAAAGAATCTTATCGATACCTATGTTCTTTCCTTAAGCTGTTTTATGAAAGGTTAGGCCTTAAAACTGAATTTGCCAAAGATTATTTCCCTTTTTCCTGTTCAGATTATCAGGCGTTATGTTTTTCCAGCTGTCTTGATTACGATATTGTTCATCGCGGCAGAAAAATTGGCGGTAATGCCCAAAGAAGAAGCCGTAACCTGATTTTTCAGCAAGGAAGCATTCCCTGGGTTATCGATTATTCCAGTTTATCGGAAAATTTCACTGATTTAGTAAAATTTAATAATAAAGTCGTTTCCTTATCGGACTTACTGCCGGAAGAGAAAGATATTTTCAAGTTACAAGCCTTACTTGCCCAATCGTTTAGGGAAAACTTTTCCGTGAATATGGTTTCGGAAGTTTTAGATCGATTAGAGGTTCAAAAAAGAGATTTACTTATTAAGGAAAAATATAGTTGTGATCGATGGAATAATAGTTTGAAAATGCTTTCATTTTCTTAACTTGTTGTTCTTTAATCAGTTAAAAATGCGATTTGAAAGAAGTTTTTTTTGTTTTTAAAATTGGCATCATCTTTGTTTGCAAAGAACGACTTTTTATGGTACAAATATATGGAGGTCGACGTGAGAAGAAAACCCAATCTCTCTAATAAAAACTCTGCTTTAACCTTACTTGAAATTCTAGTAACGTTAGTTATTTTAGGAATAGCTTTTGCTTTTGGTACACCATCCTACCGAAACTACCTTGAACGAAATATTGGAATAGAAGCTGAAAGTAAATTAACAACAATTTATAATGCCGAAAAGCGGTATCGAAAAGACAATTTTGTCAGCGGCGCAAATAGTTATTTTGTATGTAGCGACGCTGCTAATTGCCCTCAGGAAATACAAGACAATCTAGGGCTAATTATTTCTGACGATCATTTTAGTTATATGATCAGCGGTGACGGCAATGGGTTCTCAGTTGTTGCCACTCGCAGTGACGGCGCCTGTTCCGGGGAAACGATGACCGTTAACAATTCAGGAAGCGCGGTTGATAAGTCGGCATGTTCTCTTTGGTAGAGCTATTAAACTTTTAGTTGAATAGCCGTAGGTAGGAGGTTAAAAAAATGAAGCGTTACACTTTATCGGTTGTTTTTATAGTTTTTATTTCAATAGTTGTATCTTCTTTTATTTATGCCACTCAAATATCTTATCTTCCCCGTAACGAGAAGATTGAGAGCGCGCGCTGGAACTTTCGTGATTTTGAGGATCAGGATCCGATATTGTTACAGCCGTTGTTAACGGTGAATGAACTACAAAATTGCGCTATTGATAATGACGGTTTATCGTTTCGCTTAGCCCAATGCGTTGATTGCCGGGGATTTTTCCCTTCGGCGAATGAAACCGGTGCCACTTGTCAGGACTGCTGTCTAGGGTTAACCAAAACTATTTATGATAAGCTTAATCAGGAATATCAGGATATAATTAGCAGTATAAATGCCGGGGAAGGGATTTATACTGCGAGCGACGCCTTAGAAAGAGTTAATAAAATTAACTCGTTAGATCCAAAGGTTCAGCTTCCTTACAATAAGGCTAATCGTTGCACTGAAGACGCGAGTTTGTTTTATAGCGGTTGCGATGCCGAAGATAAACCGTTTTCCTGCGACGCGGTCCAATTGGGCGGGTCAGGGCATGATTCTGAAGTCGATGACTTTGTTGATTGCGGATACCTTAATACCGCAAGGAAAGATTCCGATACCGGTGAATTTTATTCTGATCCTAACGACCCGGAACTCAGCGCGGCGGATACCGCCGGATATAATCCAACGAACGTTCCCTATCCGACTCTGCGCGGCTGTCCGGTAAATTTAAGTCCTAATAGCGCCAGCTGTGTGTTTGAAGCGGCGCATGATGCTGTACCGGATCAATGGTTTTGTACTGAGAGCGGAGATTTAAGGCCGTCGGTTCCTTGTACGCCAAGAGACGGATACTTTTTTATAAATAGTAACGATCAGAATACTCTTTTTTCTCTGGACGATGCAAATCCCAATAATGACGGAACAACTCATACTGATGATTGGTATCAGACTAGAAAATATTTTACTGGTGATCCGGCGACTGATTGTCCGGCAGAGGAATCTTCCTGCGTTCAGGCTGACTGCCCGGTGGGTAGTATCAGTGGAGCTTGCTGGCGATACCGGGCGGCGGCGCGTGCCACTCAGTACTTGGCAGCTTGTCAGAGTAAGTCGATGACATATGATAAATGTAGAAAAAGTGTTCTTTGCTGCCGGCAAAATATGTGTGTTAATGGCAGCGGCCAAAGTTACTTTAATTTAGAGATTGGTACCGATCAAGATATTCGGTATCCTAAGGCTACCAGAAATGTCGCGCTTTGTTCAAGCGGTTTATGCGAATTACGCTTTGACTGGGATCACGACCCGATTAAAGCTGTTTCTCCCGGGATTGCGGCAACGATTAGGGGCAGAACCGACACTTATAAATGTTGTGGACAGTTAGGTTATTCTGATACGGTTGATTGTCCGACTAACTTTCTTGAAGCCAACGATTGCACTATCATTTCCAGCCTAATGTTAGATTGTCTGGCTAATGGGACATGCGCTTCTACCTGTTTCCGTGAAGTAGATACCGGAAACAATCAGTTTATGTTTGATTTTGTGGCAAAAAGTAATGAATCGATAGTTATTTTTTGGCATATCGCCGGTGAACCTTTTGGCTGGGATGAAACTGCCGGACAAAAACACTTTTTCAATCAAGTAAGGCTTTTTGAAGTCGATAACAATGATAATGAAACCGAAGTCCATCATAGTATGGTTCAGCTTAAAGATTTTTCTCAAGCCTTTTCTATTGTCGCGGCGACAGCGGTACCGCGGGGAATTATCCAACAGGGCAAAAAGTATCGGGCCCGGCTTTTTTATTATATGCCGAGCCACCCAACCAATAATTATAACGTAATAACCAATCCCGATGACGGTACGGTCACAGCTTTTAGTGATTTAGTTATGGTTGTCTATGAAGTAGGGTTTGATATTATAAGGGTCAGAGAATAAAGGGAGGTGCCTTATGAGAAGGAGTTTATGGTTAGTGATACTGGTTCTCGTTTGTTTTTGCGGAGCATCCTACGCTAAGGAAGGGTCGATAGAAATTTTGTCGGCGCCGATAGTGCTTCAAGAGCTTGGTTCGAGCGCGGCTAATTTTAGAGCTACCCGGTTTCCGGTTTTTACCGATATGGATGGCGAAGACAATTGTCGAGTTTTTGCCCAAAGCCATAACCAAAAACGATATCAGATTGGCGGAAGCAGCTGTTATGACGAAAATGGTAATGGCGAAGTTGATCCTAAAGAAGAATGTATGATTAAATCCGGCGCTATCGGCCGACTAGTCCCTTATGTAAACAATGGGGTTGTTAACTACAAGAATTTGATCGAAAAAGAGTGGAACTTGTTTGGCGCCAACAGTGAAGTTGGTTCAGCGTACGCTAAGTCAGCACGAATTTTTGCTACTTTTACGGTTCGGGTTGAAGGTGTGGGAGTCGTGACTGAGGTATGGCATCCTGGTTATTCCGATTTGTCAAGTACAAGTGATGATGAGTCAGGTACGGGCATTTGTCTTCAAGCTGGTATGGGGTATCACGGAACGGTAGTTGAAGATTTCCCTGGCGGCGATGTTAAAACCAGGTTAGTTGTTTCTGGTGGCGGTACTGATTTGTATAGCAGCGAGTTTATGATGACTATGCCGCCGGCAGCTCAGGCTCAGTATACACGCAAATCTGACCCGACAATTACTGGCAGTATGCTTTTGTCGCCTGATGATTTTGACGGAACGTTTCCGGAAAATTTAACTTTTAAGTTGCAATGGGTCAACGATTCAACTCTTGATATTACTGCTCCGGTAGACGATGAAGGAAATGGGATGTATAACTTGGTTTTAATGATTACTCCGGTTAACTAGTAACCAGGTTTTTAACTTTTAAGGGGTAATTAGGTTTAAGGAGGCAAAATGAGGAAAACGAAGCAACAGGCTTGTTTTACTCTGGTTGAAGTAATCTCATCGGCGGTGATTATTGCCTTAGGGGTTACCTTTATGGCCGGAGTTCTCATGGCTGGGCAGACTTTTTTGCAGCAGGCAAATAACAAGTCTACTGCCGTTAATATCGCAAGTTATGAACTTGATCGTCAGCTTGTTAAATCTTATAGCGACCTGGAAGAAGAGATGTTTGGGTCTGATCCGGTAGTCTATAACAGCGAGGTTGTTTTGGCGGAAGGTAATAGTACC